>NZ_JABAIW010000024.1:0-71393 GCF_014231265.1 Clostridium sp. DJ247
CTGTAAAGTTTTTTAAAGAATTTTCTAACAAAATAGGTTCAAAACTTCTATATTCATAAGAGAAACTTATAAGCTGATCATTTAAATTTTCTAGTATAACATTATATTTATTAAATGTATTTTTTATATCAGTTTTAAATCTATCTACAAAATCAATATGATATACGTTTCTAGCTACGTCTTTTGTAATTTTTCCTTTTTCCTGTATATAAATTAATGTTGTTTTCAAATTATTATCATTTAATAAGTTAGCAATTTTTTTAGTACAAACGTATTTATCATTTTTGTTATCATTGTAAAATTCTTTGCATTTCTTATATCGATAACTAAAATCATCAATGTAGGTTTGAAAACTTTTCAATCTATCATTATTTATTTTACCATTAATATATGAGTTATAAATTTTTCTACCTTGCTTTAATATATTATTAAAATCATCATCATAAGATTTTGGAAATATAATATTAAATTCGTTGTATTTATTTTTCCAATAATTAAATAGATCTATCGCACTACCGTATAATTCATTAAATTTAACAATTCTTTTAAGTTTTCCTGGGTTAGTTTTATGTAATTTTGCAACTTGCGTTATTGGTACACCATGCAACTTAGTGTCCATTTTAGGGAATTTAAATATACATCTTGAACCTACTGATAATTTATTGCCATTAATCCGATTAGTTATAATGAATTTTTCCTCTGACCTTCTATTTCCACATAATTGACAAGGTTCTTTTACATTTCCTTGATAACTGTGCTGCAACCACTCCAGGGATGCAGTATCTCTCATTTCTTCAACAGCATCTCTAGTTTTAATTAGCTTATATACTTCACTATCCAATTCTAATATTTTATCTAAGTCCTTATTTTCTATACGATCTTTAAACAAACTTAATACTTCTTTTAGTTTTCCATCAATGTCGCAAATACTACTTTTCATTATTAAATTTTTCTCTTCTTTAGTCATTAATGCTTTTACTTTTCTATTTGATAGTCCTATAATATCATCTCCCATAATTTTCTTACAGGAATATGATACCACAACATGCAGTATAAGAACAAGTGTTTCATACTGCATATATGCCTAAATTGCACATTTTTAACTAATCACAATTTTATTATGTAAAATAAGCACCCAATAATTAAATACTATTTCTTTCTTACAATATTTATTATAGGAATAATATTTAATATCCATCCCATCCCTCTATTATTCCTTTTACTAACAATATCTTTTTCTATAACTTCATCCCTAGTAGCTGCAACTTCATCGAATGATGAATTACTTTTTGATTGGTTTTGCTTTTCCATATCATCTAAAACTTCAAGTGATAAAAGTATCATCAATTCTCTCGGATTAACTTTATCTGATTCTCTCATAAACATAAAAACTAGAACAAATATCATAATAATTACACCTATAATGCCAATAAACTTATAATTAGATTTAAAATTTTCTAATGATTCCTGTACTATTAATACAACTAGTGGACATAATATAGCAATATAAAATGCAATATTATAATTTGTTGCTATACCTACCTGTTTACCAAAATTTCTTTCAAGCCTTAATTTCTCAATTTTAATATCAAAATCTTTATCTTCTTTAATTCTGTTATTATAATATTCAGCAATATCTTTATATATTTTTCTAATATTTTCATACTGCACTTTATTATAATTTTTATCTTTTAAGAACTCACTGGCTACTCTCTTATAATATTTATCAGTTACTTTATTCACATCCAATAAAAACACCTCCCATCAAATACCATTAATATTCGATAGAAGGTGTCATATTTCCTGCTAAAAATGTATAATTAAGTAATCTTACCTACGTTTATTGATTATTTTATTATTTGTGATGCCAATCACCTACTTTTAATCAAAATAAGAGAACCTCAAATACATGCAAACATACTTGAATTTCCTTTATTTTATCTATACTATTTAATCAATTTAACATTTGAATATAATTTTATTTATCAAAAGACTGTTCAATCATTATCATATCTTTTAATTTACCATCTTTATTCACTGTTATATTTCTATAAGCATTCCCATAAACAGTATTTTTACTACCACTACTGATTTCTGTTTCTTGTTTATATAACATTGCTTTTATCAATTTATCATTATAAGTTGTTAAATCATTAGTATTATGTTCAGCTCCAATAAGAATATCATTCATCATGAATAACTTATATTTATCTGGAAAAGCATTTAAAGCATCCGATGCTACTTTAGCTCTAACATTTTTATCATACATACTAACATTACCTAATAATAAAGTTAAACTGTTTGTTGCTTTATTATACACAAAACCTATATCTCCATTGGCTTGAATACCAACTGCATTTTTTACAAAGTAAACTTCTGCATCTGTATCATGTACTTGAAAATACACAGAATCAATATTATCTTTTAATTCACTATACATTGTTTTAAGTGTATTTTGTAAGGTATCATTCTGAGTAAATTTATAAAAATTATCAAAATTATCTTCTATGGCTTGTTCATCACTTATTTTTACAAGAGTATCAGTAACTTGTTTATATGAATTACTATCACTCACATTAGAACTTGGTGTAGTTGTTGGTGTTACAGGCATTGTAGGACTTGTATTAGTAACATTAGTGGCAGTACCATTAATAATTCCACTTACTAAATTATCAGGCATAACCCCACTTCCACCTAAAGCTGTAATAATATTTACATTAATAGTTCCATTATTCACAAAATTATTAACCGTTCCTTGATTACTATCACCAACTAAAATTATTGGATTTCCATTTAATCCTGCCAAAGCACTTCCACTTAATGCATCAGCAAATCCTTTATCACTAGCCATATATACATTACTTAAATCTAATTTATCTTTGTAATTATTTATCAATGCTAAATTTCTATCATATTTGGTTGATTGATTGAACACTTTTGTAGGATTTAATTCACTGACTACATTACTATTTATTGTATCTGTTCCACCTACAACATTAACTTCTCCATTGTTAGCTTTTACTTGGTTATTAACAAAATTTATAACTGTATCAGATACTTGATTGGAACCTGTAAGAATAATAGGATAAGACAATTTATCAGCAATTGGTGCAACACTCAATGCATCTTCCCAAGTTTGTCCTGAAACAACAAATACTCCTTTGGAAGTACCTAATTCTTTAGCAACATTAACTGAAGTCTCATACCTATCTTGTCCCCATATACGTTTTGTGCTAATACCCATACCTTCAAGAGTATTTCCAACATCATTAGACACAACTCCTGTTCCACCGATGATAAATACATTTTTAACACCTAATTGTTGTAATTTTTGTTTAGTAGAATCGGTCAAAGCATTAGGATCAGTTAAAAGAATTGGTGCATTATATTTCTTAGCTAAAGGAGAACTAGTTATAGCATCAGGAAAGTTTTGACTATTAACCAAAATAGCATAATCAGATTGAGTCCAACCTTTAGTAACGATAGCACTAGAAGTATCATATCTATTAGACCCTGACAATCTAATTAAATTTATGTTGTTTTTAGCAAATACATTAGTTGAAAATAATAAGCTTGTACCTAAAATAACTGACATAACCAATAGTTTAGTCTTTTTCATTCAAAAACACCCTCTCAATTAAAAATAGTTAATTAAAATAATTTATCCTTATTATGCTTTATTATATATGTAAAACTTCTTATAAATTATCAATTTTTCTACATATGAGAATATATTACCATTACACCTATTTTAAAGCAATAATGTTATTTTTATTAACATTATCGTTAATTTAACTTGTAAATAGTTTTTAATATTTATCATTAGTAATTCTAAAAGCATAATTATTTAATTTAGCATTTAAAAAGAAGGTAAATTTCCTTTTAAGCCATGTAAAAATATAAAAATATTACACAAAATTTTATCTTTTAATTCTAACATAGGGTATTCTTACTCTTGATTTATTTCCTATAGGTCTAATATTTCTATTATTATCTAAATTTATTACTGATCTCATCTAGTAATACAACATGTTTTTAAATAACCTTGCTGCAGTAAATATAACTATATAATTACTCACTATACCCTTATCGCAAACATTATAAATTATCATAAATACTCACAATTTAATAAACAATATTAAATATGCACCAAAGTAATTTAAAGAAAACAGAAGTATACAGGAGTTATTCGAGAAAAATATCGACTTAATCGTCAGTTATTGTTTATTATTTAAAAATTTCACCCAAATTCAACTTTTGTGTCGTATCGTAAATTATAACAGTGGTATGGAACTTGATGTATTACAAACACACCATAAGCTCTGCTACAATACTCTTTTCATAGTTCACCGTAATGGCTAATGTAGGTTTCAACTCTTAACCTCAACTAAATACTGTACTCTATAAATAAGTTATCTCTAATTATTTATCTAAACCAGATTATATTTCTCACTTAACTCATTAAAACTTTTTTCAAGAAGTTTATTTGTTTCCTCTAATTGCTTCTTTTCTTTAATTGCTTGCTGCAATTCCCTAGTAGTCATTTCATTTACTGGATTTTCTTTTATGAAAGTTTCTCTTTCTTCATATGGTAAGTCTAGTAATGCATATACTTTTGTTATACCCAAATCCGAAATCGCTTTCGTATTTGAAAACTCATTTGCTACTCTCATAAAATTTTGTGCAGTTAACGTGTTAATATCACTTGTTTTTATTATTTGTTTCATGAATACCTTATCGCCAGAGTTGGCGATTTCTAAATTCAGTAACTACCTTCTTTTTAATGTGTTCTAGGTCTACCCACGTGAAGCTTACAAGCCTATAGAGGGCATATTAAACATAAAAGTTTACAGTAGGATCATAAGTTAACCGAGTTAAAATTAGCTTGAATGTTCAAGGGGATTGCTATGAACAAACTAAAAAGGGTACACAAAATATGTGTATCCTTTAGATGTATGTATTTATGCTGTTAATTTCCAAGACTCAGAATAGATATATTCATCGTAGAACTCATCATATTCAACCAGCTTCTTAATAGCTATTGCCTTTCCTTCTGCAACTAAAATAGTATCTGTATTAAGTTCCTCACTATTGATCTCGGCTATACTATTCGCATCTTCTAATGTAGCTATACTGTAACTAATACCTGCTGTACCTTGTACTTCTTGCAAAGATGTCGTATATCTTAATAGTCGTTCCATCTTACCGTTTCTTACTCTTTCCTCCAGTAGAATCTTATAAATTGTAACCTCATCTTCTTTTACTCTTAATAAATCTCCATTTTTTATCATCATATATTCCTCCACTACTTAATAAAATTTTAATTTAAAATCCTGCTGCTTCATAAGCCGCTGCTAATTCTTCTGCCCACGATGCATTAGCGTATTTTTCGTCATGTTCTAAAGCTGCCCTGTCCCAAAGCATTATGTACTCATTTGTAATATTGCTGAATTGAGCGACACCATCCTCTATTTCTACGAAGCAATCTCTAAATAGTTCAAACCCAAAACGTATTGAATCTACGAGATCAAGATAACTGGCCAATCTATATTTTACACCTAATCTTTTTGCTTCCTCAAAATTTGTAGTCAATCCCCAGATGTTAACTCCCCATTTGTCAAGAATATTTGTTTCGTAATAATATACTTTCTCCATTTATAAATTCCCCCACTTCCATTGCTAGATTGTTTGTTTAAGTTATCATACATTAATACTCTTACAGCATTGTTTGTATTTTTTTAGATTATAAAAGTTGATGTCTATCCTAAAAACTGTAGCAAACACTATAAATTGTTTTAAAATCTTTATATCCATATCTTAATCACCTACCTTAAATCTTTATTGCTTCCCATACCTGAAAGTGATATACTTTAATTGCGAGTTAGAGTATTCAATCTTTATGGGTTGGGTACTTTTTTTATTCAAGTAATTCTCTTACCGCTAATTTAATTATATTACTCCTACCGTAACAAATCAAGTAATTTTATTACTCTAGAAGTAATTTTTTTACGAAAACTATTGACTTATTACCAATATATAGTATAATATAACTTATAAAATCGTATTATTAATTGTTTATAGGAGATTGTATACTATGATTAAAATTTATATAAGTGATCTATTAGGAAAATATAAGAAAAATCAAGCATGGCTAGCATCTGTATCAGGTATCAGACCCGCTACTATAAGTAGTTTGTATTATGAAAAAGTTAAAAGAATAGAATTAGATCAACTAGAAGCTATATATAAAGCCTTCAAGCAATTAGATAATAGTATTAAATTTAGTGATATTGTTGATATTATTGATTCAGATAATGAAGAAAAGGCAGAGGACTGATATTATAATCCTGCTGCCTTTTATTTTTAGCTATAAATTCATAAAAAACTATACTTAATAATGAACTATTTCTTATAGCTTAGTAATTAGGTGATATCTTCTATCACCGCATTTATTGCTTATATCTTCAATCTTTTTTGTAATAACATCATAACTTTCTAAAGAACTTACACTTTTTAAATAGTTAAATATATCCATAAGTTTATATGGTTTAGTATTCACATATCCTTGAATTGGGTCTAAATCAGTTTTTTTATAATATTTTAATATAGCATAATTTAAACCTAATAATGGTTCCCAGAACCCGCTATGCCTTTTATACATCACATTTATACCAAAATTGTTTTTAAACCTAAATCTAAAAACAACTGTATGTTCATCTCGTATTATGCAACTTTTTGAACATTTTACGTCTATATTACATTGACCTAAGATTAATGCCCCTGTTAACTCAATGGGAAGTCCTTTTATTTTTCTTTTAGTATCATGTAACCGATGCGCTAAACTTCTATCTAGTACAGCATCTTCAATTATCTTTATACGCATGTTCTCTTCGCCTTGTATCACTTCTTTCATTTTCGAACTTATAAACGTTGATACAACTATTCCTATCACTTTTTTGTGACATTTTAGGTTATTTACTGCCATCTTGAACTTTTCAAAATCCCTATAGTTCATATCGTAAGACTTTACCTCAATAATATAAATATATTCACTATCCATACCAACTAAATCTGCCCATAGCTTGTCTGTTTTTTTCGTAGGTTCTAATTCTTTAAGTCTTTTCAAATCTTTATAGTTAACAATTGTAATTGGAACTTCTTGGCCTATTATCTTAAAACCGAAGTGTTCTTCGCCTTTATCTATTAGATAGTTCTGAAATTCGGGTTCATGCTTAAACTTAAAAATTAACATAAAATCAACCTCCATTAAAGATTATTGACTTTATGCAATATCTTAATCATATTTTTATACCGAATTTTCCACATATTTCTTTAAAGTCTTGTTGTAACTCCTCTTTCTCCTGCTTAAGAGTGGTATAAGCCTTATTAATACTTATTCTACCTTCATCAAGTTGCCCGATTAGTTCTTTCGAGGCATTTTCATATATGTACTTTGCCTGACGGTATGTTTCTTTACTTCCAAAACCGGATTTTTTAGCCGTTATAGCCGCTGCTTCTCCTTTTTCTTCTGATACAATATTTTTACTCTGTTTTTGCCTTTCCCTAGCCTTAGCTTTTTCAATCCTCTCAAGCCTCTTAGCCCAATCAATCCTTTCAGAAAAAGTAAACTCCTTCCTATTCTCATTTTCTGAGATTTCCATCTTAAGTTGATGTTCATTATCCTTGACAGACATAACCCTAACTTCAATTTGATTATAACCTGCATATTCACAGGCTCGTACCCTTCTTTCTCCTGCAATAAGCACATTGTCAGGCGTTACTACTGGAGGGTTAATTAAACCATTTTCTTTAATGTCCTCTTGTTGAGAGAAACTTTCGTTGGAAATACCTTGAGTATTTATTTTATCACTATCTTGTTGATTTAGATGATTAACTTTTGTAACCTCTTTCTTTTTGCCAAATAATTCATTATAAGCTGTATTAATTTTAAGCTCCCCATTTATAACCTTCTGTTTAACATCTTCATTGTCACTTTCAAGAATTTTTTTACCTTTACTATATGTATCATTAGAAACACCTGCTATACGAGCTAATTCAGAACGAGTATTGATTGCATCTTCGGGCTTTGTCAATTTTGGCAAAGGCTGAGGATTATCTCCTCCATTTTGAGATTTGTTTTCCTTAGCTTTCTTTACAAATATAGGTCTATATTTTTCAGCTATAGCTATTCTTTGAATAGGTGTTAAATTTCTTCTCCCTAATTGTGTATCAACCATCCATTGAATTATGTCATCTTTATCTTCGTAAGCTAAAGCAATTTCTTTGAATTCTATATTATGTTTAGTACCAGTAATAATAAGGGAGGATTTAATTGAAGAAGAGGAAAAACTAAAGAAACTCTTGGCTACTAACTTTGGCAGACTTAAGAATAATCCAGTTAAGCAGGGTAAAGTCTTTGTGGAGTATGAAAAGTTATGTGGTATTAGACAAGGAAGTGCAGGTACTTCCCAACCGAAAAATTCGGTTCGGATTACACAAGAAGACATAGCTAAAGAATTGGGAGTAGATGTTAGGACTATTCAAAGACTAAAAAAACTTCAAACCTTATCACCAGAACTTCAGGAGCTTATAGAAAATGGTTCAGTTAAATATACCACAGCATTAAATGTGTAGGGAAAATACCGAAAGGAAAAAGTTAATTTTACTGACAGAACAGCAAGGAAATTTATGAGGGCAGCTAACGAATTTTCAAATACGACAGCGATGTCGGATTTGCCACCAACGAAAATATTTGCACTTTTAGATTTATCATCTGAAGAAGGAGAAACTTTCATAAAAGAAAATCCAGTAAGTCTTTATTAGATAAATCTTCACCAATAGATAAATCAATATGTTCAGGCGACTCTCCAATTTTGGTGAATCCTGCTTCCTGAGTTTATCAATTTCTTTTACTGCAGACCTGGCTCTTCTATAAGTTGAACCACTGCTTATGCCTACTTTCTTAGCTACTATATTATATGTTTCGCCTTTTTCTTGCGGCTCCGACCAATTGACAGTAGCCGTATTTTTCCCAAATTGTGTGAGTTCCATTCTCTTTTTAGCCTTAGCCTTTTCAATCTCTTCCCAAATTTCAGCTTCTTTGACTTTTTGATATAGAGTTTTTTCTCTATATTCATTTTCATTGTCAAAATGCACTGAAAAGCAACTATTTTCTAGAATACTATGGTATAATTTATTTTATAGTTAGGTGGAATTTGTAACTTGTTACGACACAACAGTAAAATATTGTTTAGTAAAAATAATTTCTTTTAAGGGGCATTGGTTTAAATACTAATGTCCTTTTTCACATATACTAAAGCATATGTGAGTTGAAAGGAAGCCAGATTATAGTATGAAAAAACTTAAATGCTTTAAAAGTTTATTTTTAATTATTATTTTAGTTCAAGCTACCATGCTAAACAGTTTTGAAAAGGTTTATGCAAATGTTTCTTCTAATACTTTTAAATTAATTGAGACAATAGAAAAAGACACCACAGGAGATGGTGTTAACGATAAAATAAAAATATTGGCAGATGAAAAAAATCAAGGATACATAGTGGATATAACTCAACATAATGGAAAAACATATGCCCTAAAATCAAGTAGAAAGAATTTTAACTACATATCTCCTTATGCTACATTTATGAAGTTAAATATTATTATTGCAGATGTAAATAGCGATAATATACCTGAAATAGTAACTTGGGGAAGTCTAACACATGAAAATGATATACATATTTTTCAATGGGACGGTTTTAAATATAAAACTATATTTTATGGCTTTTACAGTGGATTTTATTTTAAAGATATAACTGGTGATAAAGTGCCTGAATTAGTTATAGATAATAGGTTATATGGTAGCGGCGATGAAAGTATTTATTTTCAATGGCAGAAGGATAAATATAAAAAGATTTATTATGATTTGGTTGCTGGAAGAGGATTTGACAAAATAAAAGATTTGATTGGCTTCATAAGTAACCCAGGAACAAATGATTATGTATTTGAACATCCAGAGTCCTTAAATGATATATTTACTGAAGAATGGATTAACAATAAAAGCAATATTAATTATTTAAAAGAAATTAAATCGAAAGTATTATCTATTCAATTATTAGATTATGTTGATGAAAAAATAAAATGGAGTGCCGGTGAAAATGCTTCTGCAATAGAAGATAATTGGAGGATTAAAGTTCTCATTTTTAAAATTGATGGAGTAAAAGTATATCCTCAAGAAAAGATTATGGAAATCCAAACAAAGCTTACGGATGGTAAGAAAGAAGAATATAAGATAAATAATATTAAAATTAGGTAGATAAAGGATATATATAACTTGATGTCTTTTTAAATTGATAAACAATATTCTTATATTGTTTATCAATTTAAAGGCAGTAATGCTTTTTTTACTTTATATAGATGTTGCTATTACTCTTGGAAGTAAGATATTTAAATCTTTTACCGCTCAAGAAACTAAATATAATATAACCTATTCTATATTTTTATAGCAATAGGAGTCTACTAAAATAAAACTAAAAATTTATTCAAAAATAAAGGTGTCCCGAATCAGGACACCATATAAAAAGATTGTCTAGTTACTATAAGTTTACAAGAGCTAGAACATATTTTTATATTACGCAATAAAAAATATTGCAAATTCACTTCTTCTGAATAGTGCGATATCTAAATCTTTTATTAATTTTTTTAGGCTACTAATAATATAATAGTGGCTTATAACCTCACCATTAAATTGGAATTTGTCTGTTTGTTTCTCATTCTTATGTCTCTTATCATATCTTTATTGGCTATTTATTTCTAAATGATTGTTCATTTTAGTATTTCACTATTAATAACTTACCTTCCTTCTTCGTTTGGTTTCATGGAATTTAAATACAATTCTAAAAACTTTTCTTGGTTTTCTCTTGACATACTAAAAAATTCATCATCTGATATAGTAAAATTATCTTTTATTAGATATTGATTTAATTGCCTGTATTTTTCAGTTGCATATTCAGCCATTTCTTTTTTATCTTTAGCTTGTGCTATCCACAATGGATATAAAATAAGACTATATCTTCTTTCATCAATTTTTTTTAATGGGTTTTCTATCCTAAAGTTATTATTTAATTTATTTTGATTAATGTAAAAATTATAACTAAAAGCATCTACATATTTATATCCTAATGCTGCATATTCCTTTACCTTTTCCATAATTATATCTTTATACATATGTGTATTATCCATCTTAGATTGAATATACTGAAATTCTTGTCCATATATTTTATATCTTATATCTTGTTCATAATTTTCACTTAATCTAACATAATACTGAAATGTATTAAACAGGTCAATATAGCACCAAAGCTCGTTTCCATGTCCAAATAGAATTAGATTATGAAATAAGGTAAATTTTGTATGTAATTCTATAAAATTATCAAATTCATTTCCTGGAACAAATGGTACTACTATTGTATTAAAATGAATACCCAAGAGTTCTTTATCTTTATCATCTAATGTAACATCACATGTGCTAGAAATGTTTTTAGGATTAATCCCTAAATAAATTGCATAATTATATGCGATTTTGGATAGCCCTTGCTTAAAAGCATTACTATTCAAATTAAAATTTTCAAAAACAACCCTCATTTCATTAAGGTAATTTCTTATCCGTCCGTTGAGGCCTTCTGTTCCAACTTCTTTTTCTATTCTAATTAGTTCACTACTCTTCCTTACTTTTGATTTTTTAATTACATCAGCAAATACCATTTTATTTTCATTATCTTTATTATATATTGCATATCCTGAATATTTAGGCTCACTATTGGGATTATTAGTCTTTTTAAAATCCTTTATACCTGATATAAATGGAACAAAAATATCACAAAAGTCTTTATCGATTAATTCTTCTATATGAAAGTTACATCTATCACAACAAATTTTTTCTGACTCTAACTTGCCTCCAATTGCATTCTGAATGATATGTTCACTACTCCTATATACTTTTGAATAATCAGTATCTCCATGTGGTCTTTTGTCATTAATGATTTCTTTATTACAATAAATACAATGCATTCTTTTTTCCTTCTTATTTTAAATTTGTAGAGAGCTTGTTACTTGTTCTTTAAACTACTCACTAAATTACTATTTATATAATACTCGACCTTAAATTGGAATTTGGCTGTTTCTTGCATGCTTTTATTAACTTCATCAAAACATTGAAAAGTTCACTGTCCGCATATGTCAGAAAATTTTAGTATATTTTTGTCTAATGCGTCTGAGTCAATTTTTATCTTTAATGTTTGCTTTTTAATTTCCTCATAATTATTAGCATTTTCTGACATGCATATATTTCCCCAAAATAGTCCATATATATTAATCTCAACATATATTTGGGAATTGCTTGTATATAAAGTTAGTGAAATTTCATTGTTTGGTTGTTTTAAGTAATCTACACAAGCGTTAGTAGGTATTTTAAATGGAATATCCTCATTTTCAATTATCTCCATGAAGGAATTGCTGATGTCAATGGCTATTGGATCATCAAGATATTTTTCGCCAAGTTTAATAAAACTAAATTCGTATGCCATTTTTAGCATAGCTGGAAAAGTAGTTTCAATGTAACTTTTATCAACTTCTTCAGGTAATTCAATGTACTCAATATGAGGTATTTTCGGGTTGCCTAAATCTATTAAATTATTATTAATCTCTTCTTCTGATAGTATTGGATAATGGTTAGCTTTCAACTGGCTTTGTACATACTTAGCAAAATTTTTTTTAGGCCCGCAAATTAGTATACTATTTTTACTTTCAATTCTTTTATGACTCCCACGGAATCCAATAATATCTCCTTGCTTATTTGTTTGCAATTTACCTACAATTGATGTTTCTGCATATTTAACCTCGGAATCAAATGGATTAGGCACACCATTTCGACCTTTAATTTTAAATAGAAACCTCATATATTTCATGATTTCTTTATTGGCTAAAAGTGAATCTACTTTATTTCCCAACATACCATTGCATATAATACATACATTGTAAAATATATTTTCGCTCCCTCTTCCACCAAGGGAATCTAAAATAATATGTTCTTTGTTAAAATCTTCATCATTTTTATCTTTTCTGCAAAAAATACACTTCTTCATTCTTTATTTCTTCTCCTTTGTCAAATTACTATTTATCTTTCAATTAATTGTAACATATTTTGTAAATATCACACTATTCAATTCTCAAAGATTCATGATTTGATTCACAGCCGTCAATGAAAATAGGAAAATAATATGATTTATCACTTGACCGCTGGTAGTTATTCAAATCGCTCTTTTCCAACGTGTTTAGGCCATTTCAAAATCCTTATTGCTAACTCATATACCTCATAAATAAAATTGGAATTTTATCTCACATAAAAAGAAGGCTGTTAACCTTCTTAAACTAATTTTATTAATTCTTTTCACACTATTTTTTGTTTAGTAAATCTTTAAGTTCTTTAAGCCTTTTATTATAATCTGCGCCATAACTTTCACCAATAAGTTTATTATGGGCATCTGAAATATAGCTTATACTTAACTCTAATAGCCCTTTTCTGATAGCTAATTCTTCAGGAGTGCTACTTGCATTGTTTTTTATTAAATCACAAAATTCAAGCATATTCTTATTTTCTTCATCTGTAGGCACTGACCAGTTATCCTTTTTATGTTTTTCAAAGTTATCAATATATAATAAAGTAGCTTTGTAAACTACTTCCTTTACATTCTTAGGCGGTAAACTTGAATAATAATTATAACCACCAATTGATATTAAAATTAAAATTACTATAATACCTGTAATTATTTTAGGTTTCCTTGTTCTTAATGGGCTTATTGTTTTTATTTTTTGTCCACATTTGTTGCAGTACATACTGTTATCTGATATTTCATTTTCACATTTACTACAAATCATTTTTACCCCCCCTAATTATTATGTATTTTACCATGTATTCCAAAATTCTTCAACAAATTACATAGTGGGAATTTCATTTTAGACTAATAGTATACGTTGTTTTATCTTGACTTGGATTTAAATCAATATAGTAGACACAAGTAGTCTACCCTAGACAGATATCTTTTTTCATCACTCTAGCAATCTAACTTACTGTACACATTCTTAGTATAAATTAAAAAATTAGCCTAAATTAATAGGCTAATACAATATAATCAAATCCACTTGTTGCACAACCAGAATTATATACAGTAAACCCATTAGTGTTCTTAATATACCAGTATTCCCCTATGTATCCACCTGAATTACTGTTTGGCGTAATACTTACTACATAGTTAGTATTACCTAAGTCTTTTCCTAAATTTATAACCTCTCCTAACATCCCACTAAAACTTGCATTTCCGTATGCTGCAATACAAGGAATATTAAAATCAATTGCATTTTGAATCGTTCCATTGTCACCTACCACGCCCTGAGTTATTTTAAATTTACTCCTATTATCTAGTAAAAAGTGTGCACCTCCATTAGACAAGCTTATATTACTCTTATTTCTATGATTTATAATAACCGCGTCTATATGATTATTTATTTCAAAAGCAGAATCCCTATCATCGTACATTCCAAAGTTATTCTCATTATTTATTGTTATAAAACCATTAGTTGAGTTATCATAACTCGCAAGTTGAATAAAACCACCTGTTTTTCTATCGCCTGACACAAGTTCTGACATATTATCATTATCACTTTTAGCTTTTAAAGTTAATTTAATATTGTTGTCTTCACCATATAATTGAATAATTCCTTGATTAACACCCGTATCATCCATCGATGAAATATGTATTTGAGTTTTTTGATTGGCATTTTTTAGATTAATTGTTCCACCATTGTTATTACCATTAATCTCAACAATAGGCTTACTGTTATTATTTTTTATATTGATAACTCCCATATCGTTTGAAGCATATGTACCAATTTCTACTCTTTCTTTTGATGTAGAACCATTATATAACTTTAAAAATCCACCTGTATAGCTTGTGTCTGGGGCTGAACCTAGAAAAGCATTTATATTACCATTCCAGTCATTTAGCATTATTTTTCCACCCTTGGAATCATCCTTATACATATCCGCTAGTGTAACTTTACTTGTTCCACTGTATCTGAATACTCTAAACCTACCAAAAGCATCTGATTCTCCGTTGTTGTTTACATTAAACACTATATCACTATTAGCGTCTGCACCGTTATATACAGTAATATTACCATTAAATATCTTTAAGCCTGTATCATCTAAGATAGAATTTGTATTTATAACATGAAATGCTTTAGCCCATATTTCTCCTGAATTATCAAGATAAAGTGCATCCTTCCACTCATCTCCAATAGTAGGTCGTTTCTGTATTTTTATTCCTACGTCTGGATTTAGATATAATCTATTTAAATGAGTCTTATTCTCTAGCGATAAATCCATATTTATAGCCTTCATATGTTCACCATCTACAAGAAATGAGGATTCCCCTTGATCATTCATATTGGTGATAACAAGCTTATTAGAACCAATGATTTTACCGTAAATTTCCTGACCTACAATACCTTTTGGAGTAATAGCAAGACTACAGCTCTGCCAACCATCTTGAGTGAAAGCTATTACATTATTAAGCATACGCAACTGTTCTTGGTCACTATCCATATCCTTGAGGATAATTCCTCTTTCATCAATAGAAGTATTTTGTTTTCTTCCACCTAATACCCTATTTTTAGCAGAATCCAAAGCATTATTCATTATATTAGATATTAAATCTTGATTACTACTACTTAAATCCCACTCATGCTTAAATATATCTAATGTAGCTGCTGTTTGTTGCGTCATACTCATAATATCAGACAAATATTTCTGAGTGTTGTCTGTTTCATCCTTATTGCTAACAGTAATACTTAATGTATTATCATCTATTTTATGTTCAATTTTCATTATTCTAAGTTCAATTGAAACATTAAATTTAGAGTAGTCTACATTTATTATATCTCCTATGTTTAATTTATCCCAATCGTGCTGACACTCAACAATATTAAGCAAATCTACTAACTCAATATCAAATTCAATAATTGGTTGTGATATTTTATCTAAAGCACTCTCTCCTGCTGCCATTAAATCTCTTGGATCGGTATAATTTTCATTCGACCAAGTTTTTTCTTTAACAAACTCATCTAATAATTCTAATTGCTGATGTGTAAAATTATTTTCTTTAGCTAAAATATTAGCTAAATCTTGAATTTCTTGATTTTTAGAATTTAAAGCATTGGTGTTATTAGTTATTTCTTGATTCTTAGTATCTATTTGTGCTTGTATTTGTGCTTTAGCATCATTTAAACTAGTTAAATCTGTAGGTTGTATATCATCAAAATTTACTGTCAACTCTGCTGTAACATCAAACCCCTGTTGTCCAGTACCAGTTACTACAGTTGGAGTGGTTTCATTTCCTTGGGGAGAAGCTTGTATTGCTGCATCTATAGCATCTTGAGCTCTTGTTAATTGAAATTGTAAATCTACTAATTGGTTATTTAATTGAATACTCATGTTAAATAAATTATTTTGTTGTTGAAGTAAATTGTAGAATATAGGTGTATTATTTGCTATTAAAGTATCATAATTATCCAAAGCATCTAATAAATCCTGTGGCATATAATCAAGAGTCCTATAGCGAATAAAATTTTCTACATACACCTTACCCGTAGGGTTAACGCTTGCTATTGTTAGATTATCTTTTCCATATATACTTAATCTAGTTACAATTTCATCATCTTTAGTATGTTTTTTTATAGATTTTAAATAATTTTCTTCAGATATGTACAATCCTTTGTTTGATGTTAAGGTATCTATACTATAGAAATTGATCAGTTTATTTACAGTATCAAATGTTACAACACAATTAAAACTTTGCTGAATATCCTCTTTAATAAATGCCAGCCATGATTTTTCAGATACACTAAATGTTCTATAGACCCTATGATCTTGTCCAGTTGAACTATCTTCTCTTATAGCATTATCAATGAAACCAACTTTCCAACTTGTTTGCTGTTCGAGAAGATTCATTATACCTTCCCCAGTTTCAGCAATAATCTTCATAGTTACTTGTATTTTTTTATTTACTACATCAGTTGCCTCATATGTTATAAGTACATCTGGTACTTGTAATAATTTATTATTATTCCATACACAAAAACTTATTAAGGTATTTGTACTGTCATATATTTTTACTCCTATGTCTTTATTATCTTCTGTTTCAAATGGGTCAGTATAATCAACATAGTTAACTCCATCTAAAGAATAAGATATTCTGGCAATTGTTCCATCACCAGCACTTTTATATAACTGTCTTGTTCCCTGAAAGTTTCTTAACATTCTTTTTCCAAGTAACCACTCTCTACTACTACAGGTTACAGTTTTAATATCTTTATCATCGCCGTATTCTTCTACTTCAGTAATTATAAACATTTTTTGATTATTTACTTTTACCAAGTATCCATCTTTAATTAAATCCCAATTAGGATTCTTAATTTGTTGATACTGTTGCGATAAATAATATGGTATATTAAATACTATACTATCCATATCTTTAAAAACCATTGAAGTACTAATATTAAATGCTTCATATAATACTACTAACTCAGTACCATCAGGTTTACACAATATTAATTCTAACTTTTCTTGTGCAGTTTTTTTATTTTTATCTATATACCCTAGAGTAAATAAACTTTGATTTATTGAATCATCAGATTGTTTTATACCGTTTAAGTATGTAATTCCTCCAGTCAATTCATATTCACTACCTTTCTCTTTATATTATTCCCTAAAACCACTATACTTTTTGACTAGTGGATGAAGGCTCTTGACTAACTAAGTAAAGTCTGTAATTATAAACATCTACAAACTCACCTTTCTTCTTAAATGGAAACAAAGAAAAGAAGGCTGTAAAATTTAATTACAACCTTCTAAAATATCCTGCCCTATTAAATATTTTTTGGATATCTCCTAATATCTTTTTACTGATACTTTCCAATGACGGTAATACATCTTTATCTACATTACCGTCCACTCTGATTAAATTATCAAATTTAAATATACCTGGTTGTCCAGTTCCTACTAATTGTAAATTATTTGTGTTTGGTAGACTCAAATTAGGAAGAACACTAATATCACTAGAAGATAAATTCTTAATAAAATTATACAATTTACTTGCCTGACTTGAATTAAATACAACTTCAGATTTACTTGGCGAACCATGTACATTTGCCAATCCAGTATAATCTATTACTCCACCATTGTCATAAGAACCTTTTATCTGATTTGCCACAACTTCCATTTGAGATTTTGTTTGTTCTCTAGTACTTTGTGCATTAATTACTGTTACTCCTTTGTCTTTAAATGCTTGTATTTCTGCACCAGTGAATGACATCAACTCAGGACTAACTAAAATATCTCCAGCTTGTAGACTCGAATATACATAATCATGATTTTTACCACGAACATCAACTGCATTGTATCCAACTTGTGAGAATATGCTTGAAGCACTAGTATAATCACTAGGTCTATCTGGTGTTTCACCATCTATAGACAATGCTAAAACTTTATGTGCTTGTTTAACCCCATTACTTGTAGAATTTCCACTAGCATCTGTAAGTTGGTTGCCATCTCCTACGGCAGAATTAGGAACATTATAACTGGTATTATCAATCCTACTTATCTCAGAAGTTATAGAACTAAGATTTTTAGCAGCATCAATAGCTTTATTTATTGAAGCTATAAGATTGTTTTCAACATAGTCTTTCATTATACCAGCAGCGTCACCAAACTCTTCTGCATTCTTAATTAATGCATCCTTTAATGATAAAGAAGTGGTTTGTATTTCTGTGGATATAATACCATTAATATTAGTTGTAATTTCTTTTACATAATCTAATTGGTTATTTTGTATGGCTTTTGATGCTTCAGCATAAAGATTTTCAGATTTTAATAACTCATCGTACTTAGTATTAACTGCATCAACGGTTTTCTTATTAAAATCATCTTCGGCTTGTTGTTTTTCATCCATTCCTTTATTATAATTATCAAGTATGTCACTCCAATTTTGCTTATCTAACTCCTGACCTCTTTGGTATTGAGTCTCCTGAATATCCTCTTGTGCTTTTGCAATCTGTTTAGCTAAATCGGCTTTCCTTGCAACCGCTTCTTGAGAATTATCCATAGCCAATTCATTATACTGTTGCTGCAAATTTGCTAAGTTATCTTGTTTTTCTTTTAAGTCTTTATTAAAATTATGTTCATCTGTTTCTCTGTCAATTGCTGTTTGCTTTTCTTTAACAAAATCCTCAAAAGCTTTTCTCTCTTTTTCCATGTTCTTCATTGCAGCTTCATGGCGTTCAGTTTCCTGATCAAGTTCATATTTTTTGCGTAGTTCATAATTATTTTTTATAATATCTACTACTTTGCTTTGAATATCATTTAAATTATTAATTTTATCTTCATCAATTTTCTTAAGTTCATCATTTTGTGACTTAATGGCTTCAGTAGCACTATTAATCTTATCTTCATACTCAGCTATCTTGTCATTTATTTCATTCCATAAATAAGGAGTATCTTTTACAGCATCTCTATTTTTAATTAACTCATCTCTTTGTTGAATTAGTAAATCAATAATATCTTGATTCTTAGATATCTCTTCATTTACTAAATTAGCTTTGTCAGTAAAATAGCTACCACTATTTTCACTAAGAAGATTTATTTTTGTTTGAATTTGAGATAGCTCCCTATTAGTTTTTTCAAGTGCCTGGTCATTAACTTTAAACTTAATTTCCCACTCTTGCTGTGTTACTTTTACTAACTCCTGCCTAGTTTTCTCCATATCTTGTTTAACCTTGTCTATCTCATTTCCAATGATAAGTCTAGTACTTTCATACTTTTCATTAGCCAATTGATTTACAAGATAACTCATATAGCTTTGCTGTACCGACAATTGATTGGCAGTTTTCTTAACGATCTTATCAGCTACTTGATATTGAATGTCAGAAGTTGCTTTATCTCCCTGAGCTTGCATAAAACTAAAAGTATTTTGTAATTCTTGCAAATCATCCTTAATAGGTTTCATTGTTTGATCATATCTTTGACTATAATAATCTGCAAAGAATTTCTTCATATCTACACTTGTACTTGCTAAAGCTTGTTGTACACTTGTAAGGTCTTTTTGCATTTCTTGTAGCTGTGCATCATTATATTTCCCACTTTGAAGTTCACCAAGTATAAATTGTTGTTTTTGATATAAAACTCCATACTTTTCATTTATAGCCGTACCTTCTTGTGCTAAAGCATCTATATGTTGTTGACTACCAACTACCCACTCTTCAGTTTGACTTTTAATAGTACTCATATGATTTTCAGCAATAGTTACCTTATCATCAAACTCTCCTAAAGAATCTTTGAAAATATCAAGGTTTAATTTATCAAGTTCACTTTGTAATGCTACTGCTTTCTTCTTAGCTTCCTCTGCCTTAGATATAAACTCTTCTGCTGCAGTTGTACCAGAAGTAGTTCCTTCAACACCATCATCATTTATCTTACCATTACTATATTGACTCCAATAACCTTTTACTTTATTTAAATACTCGTCAGTTCCCTCTCCATAGCCTTTTATACCACCGTCTATACTACCAGCTTGATCAATTCTCTGTCTTAAATATTTTGCCAATCCTGGAATCGCTTGAGTAGGATCATATGGATTGAAAATTCCTTGTTCTGCTGCAGTAGACGGTAAAAATTGTGCTATTCCTTTTGCACCAGCAGATGAATCAGGTACGTTAGGATTAAAACTAGATTCTGTTTGAATTATGGCCGCAATTAAATTAGGGTCAAGATTATATTTAGCTCCTGAAGAATTTATTAAATCAGCATAAGCACCTTTCCATGCACCTGAATTACCACTACTAGTAACTGCAGCACCATTTATAGCACCTAAACTTTGAGCTTTCGCATAATCTACATCTATAGATTTTTTAGTCAACTCTATTTCCTGTTTAATGAGTTCCTGCTTCTGTTTTAGACCTTCTCTATAGTCGTTAGTATGTTGTGCTATTGTTTGCTGCCTTGCATCTAAATCAGCTACAGCACTCTCTAATGCCTTAATAGCATTTTCAAAGTCCTTAACCTCATTCTTTGCATCTCTAATAGCTTGTACCATTTTCTTTTGGGCGTCTGTACTATTATTTAATGCGGGGGTATAATTACCATCAATAGTATCAGCAGATGAACCATATATACTGTCAAGATTTTTTAAAGCATCTGTTAATTCAGGCATTTGTGCATATATTGCAGCAGTACTGGTACCCATACCATTCATAAATTCAGGGTTAACACCTAATTCTTTTGCTGCCTTTTGAGTCGCTATTTTTGCTGCAGTAATTTCAGCATTATACATTTCAATTCTTTTCTTTATCTCTTGATAAGTTAGTTTGGTGTTTCCGATTTGCCACTCAGCATGATTTTTCTTTTCATCTAGTTTTACTTTAGCATTGGTTTTAATGGTTTCATTCTCAGTATTAAGCATACCAATTTGATCATTTAACAAATCTGTATTCTTTACTGTAATATTCCCATCTTTATCCTTTTCTATGATTAATCCCTTAATATTTTCCGTTAGCTGATTAGATAGTTGCGACATTCTTTGTTTTTGAGTTGAACTTTTTTCTTCTGCACTACTTAACTTTTGATATTCTTGAATCTGAGACACTATTTGATTATTATGTTTAACTTGTGTATCTGTCTGTTTTTTAATATCATCTACAATTTTATTGTTTTCTAATTGTTTTTGAGCTGCAGATAAAGAATATACCTCTCCTGTGGTTTCATTAAACGCTACACCATTATCTTTTAGTATTTTGGTTTGTTCTTCGATAGTTTTATTTGCATTTCTTAAGTTAACAGTGTCAACTTTAACATCCCAACTCATCGGGTTTTCCATTTTTTCTTCTAGTTCTTTTTTCTTATTAATGGCATCTTGTAGCATCTTTTGTGTTTTTTCCAAGTTTACTGAATTACTCTTTATAGCTTCAACATTATTAGCCTTCATTGCTTCTGTAAGACCTTCATACGAAGTTTTTAACTCATCTGTTTGCTTCTTTAATTCTGCCTGATGTTTTGTATTTTCAGTTACAGCGTAAGTTATTCCTGCAATTACAGCAACTATCCCTAAAGTTGTAATGCCGGCAGTCGTTGTAAATAATGCTACCATAGTATCTTTTAAACCGATCAGTGCGACTTTTAAGGCTTCAACCACTCCTCCTGCCGTTACACTGGTTCCTAAAAACAATTTAAATATAGCATCCAATGCGGTCAACTCTTTTGATGTTTTAGTTATATCCATAGCAACACTAACAAAGTTTTTTCCAATTAATAGAATAGATGCTGCTAATGCGGCCATTCCTATTTTTCCTGCAGTAGAGTAACTTGAAATAGCTTGTAATGTATTTACAAACTTGGTCATCATGACTATAGCTCCATTAATAGTATCACTCTTAACTAATCCCATCCACATTTGTTCAGTTGCATTTTTAAGATCGTTTATTTTAGCTTCTGTACTTTCCGCATATGCCTGGTAACGCTCCATTGCACTTCCTGAAGAATTTAATTGTTTCTCTTGTAGGTCTAAAGCTTCATTATAATGACTCATCAAAACTACAAAATTTTCCCTTTGCCTTACACCTGCAATTGATTTAGAAACATCTGACTGTTGAAGTTCATTCAATGTGCCCCATTTCTTAGCAACGTCATTCATAACATCATTCATACTTCTAAATGAGTTTTGACTATCTCTAAGGCTTATTCCAACTTTTCTTAGACTAGCTTCTACATTAGAAATATCTTGATTTTCTGCATCAAACTTTTTGCCTTGCTTAACATCTTCCAACCTTGCAAATATAGTTTTATAAGATTCTCCAATACTTTGTGCAGATTTTCTAGTAACTGAGCTTACAACACCAATCCAAGATGCTAATTGAGGTAAGTTTACTCCTGCTAACTGTGCACTGGCAGCAGTTCTACTCATAGCCTCAGCAAGTTCTTTTGTACTTGTTGCTGCATTGTTATCTATAGTTGTTAACTTGTCTACTACATCCATAGTTTTTTCTGCACTAATTCCAAATCCATTTGTTATAGCAATAAGTTGTTCAGAAGCATCCTTTTGATCTTCACCAGCTATTTTACTCATTACAGTAGAAGATTTAAGTAATTGTCCTGTTTCTTGTGCATTGTGTCCTGCACGCAAGAACTCCTCTGAACCAGCCATAATTGAACTTGTAGTTTCATGAAGCTGTTCAGCAAGCTTACTATAATCTTGGGTCATGCCTTGAATCTGTTCTCTTGATTGTCCTGTTATCATAGCTATGTTAGTTTCTGCTTTATTTAAGTCATTTATAAAGACTATACCCTCTTCTACCTGGTGCATAGTTCCATAAACTGCATTAGTAGCTACTCCCCATATTCCTATTCCAGCGAAAGCAGTTTTAAGCTTGTCTCCAAAACTCATTTGTCTATTGATAGCATCTTTTAAACCGTTATCAAGTTGACGAATACTTTTTTCACCTGTACCCCCTGCTTCAACTAAAGCAAGTTGATACATATGCCATTGATCAGTACCCTCTTTAACTCTAGCTGTTACAGTTCTTATTTCATCACCATTTTTTAATCTTGGTAAAGAGCTAACTTTCATAATTTCTGCTTCAGTACCAAGAATTGTTTTAGCTAAATCTTCAAAGTCTTTTTGAGTACCTTTAACATTTGTGTTATCTAATTTTATCTTTACTTCTGAACTTAAAGACCCTGTAATATCGCTGCCATATTTATTTAAATTTTGTTCCCTTTTCATCTCATTAGTATAGTTATTAATCTTTGTTTTAATTTGAGATAATTGTTGATCTAATTTTTCTGTATTTAAATCAAGATTTTTTATTTCATTTTCAAATGCTTGAATTACATCTGGATTATAAGTGTCCTTATACTTAACCTTTAACTCTTCAAGAATTGCTAATTGTTTATTTTGGAATGTTTCAATTTCCTTTACAGTTCCATCATTTACTTTAGCTTGAGTAAAATCTAATTTAGTGTCAAGTTTTTCCTGAGTATTTCCTAACTTAATATTGTTATTTAAACTCAATTTAAGCTTTAGTGCTTCTAATTGTGATTCTTGAATTTTAAGTTCTTCTTGTAGTTTTTGTATATAGGTATCATCATCTTGATTTTTAACAATCTTAGTTTTTAAATCATAAATATCCTTAAGTAAGGTTTCTGCTTTTTTGTATTCAGCATTTTCTTGTTGAATAGCTAATGTGTTTACATTGTCTTTTTCTTTATTTTTAATTAAACTATCTTGTTCTACGTCATGAAGATTATATGTATCTAATTTAGATTTATTATTTGTATATTGGCTTGTTATTCTAGTCAGATTTTCATTAAGAAGTTTTGCTTCTTCTACATCTGCTGTAATTAACTGCTTCTTCAATTTTAATTCTGCGTCCAACAAAACATTTAACTGTTTATAAACCATCATTTGTGCATGACTACGATCTTCTGCTTCAATGCTTCTGGTTACTTCCTCTTCTCCATCTTTAATTTTTTTCATTATGGTTAGAGTTTCAGTTAAATTTTTCTTATACATCTCCATCTTACTTGTGGCTTCCATTTCACCAGTTTTGGTATTTGGAGTATAAGTAGTTTCTGAATGAATTAAACCTCCACCATTTTCTAGGGTGTTTTTAATTTTAACTTCTGCTTCTTCCCTATTTAATTCTATCTGTTTTTCTTTTTCAGCAGTTTCTTGTTTTAAAACCACTAAGTTTTCCTTATTGGCAGCTATTTCTTTTTCAATCTGTTCAGAAGAAGGTTCATATCCATTTAAGTTTGTTAAACTTTGCTTAATATTTCTAACCTCTTCAAGCTTTGAAATTAACTCAGTTAACTTCTCAACATTCCATGCCATCTGCTTTGCTTCTTCTTCAGAAGTTAAATTACTACTTACGGTTTTAAGGTCTTTAAGTCTTTTATATTCTTGCACCATGTCTGCTAAATATAAAGCCATTTGGCGAGTATCTGCTAAATCTTTTTCTGGAATTGCTAAAACATTGTTATTTAATAAACTATCACGTAATTCATCTAAATGTTGTGATGTTCCATTACGATCTTTATCAATTTTAATAGTTCCTTTAAATGCCTGTGCAATTCTTTCAAAATCATTCTTTGTGAAGTCAGAAGGGTCTAAATAAAGCGATTTGGCATTTTCTTTTAAATAATCTCTTACCTCTTTAAAAGGTCTTAGCATTTCTTCCTTAGCTTTACTATCAAGCTTAACAGTTTGCATACCTTTTCTCATTTGATTATTTATATTTCCCCAAACTTCTCCTAAGTCACCTATCCCCTTAACTCCATCAACTAAACTCTTACGAAGTTCTTCAGAATAACTAATACCTACACTTTTTGCAAAATCTTCTATTAGTTTCTTTTCACTATTTAAGGATGCCTTAATTCCAGATAAATCAGCACCGTCTTTATTAATAAAGTTAATTTTTATACCTTTTTGCAAATCTTGCATTGATTTAATTAATTCTAGTGCACCCCTTAATTCTCCAAGGTTTATACCACTGAAGCTGCCCTTAATGTTATTACTGATTGTTCCAATTTTCTTATCTATATTATCTAATTGTTTGACCGTACCATCTGCATCGAAATCTATACCTACAGGAACTTTAAAATCATTATGTCCCTTTATATTTCTTTTTAATTCATTTATTGCTGATTTTAACAAATCTTCATTTTGATCCACATTTCCAAAATTTAAATCAACCTTAATCGAAAGATCTCCCATGTTTTATCACTCTCCATTTATTTCTCAAAAAATAAATAGAGAGTATGAGCTTTTCTGCATCATACTCTCTATCTTTTTCACCTTTTATACCTTTTTAGTTTTATCTATTTCTTACCCTTAACCAAATTTACAAGATCTGCTTCAGTTAAATTAGCATATTGTAATAAATCTAAGTTGCCTTTTAAAGTATGTATTGTTGTTTTTGCAATTTCTGCCACAATATCCCTTAACTCTAAGCCTATTTCAGTTAAGATAAAATTAGGGTCTATTAAAACTTCCTCAAGCTCTTCTTTAGTTGTAGGCATTTCTAGATTTGTTAACAACGGAAATAGAAATCCTAAAACTTCTATATCAGCAATTTCAACCGATTTATCTTCTGGATTTGTGTGTCTAGCTATAAAATCCCTAATTAATTCTTGTTTTGTGTCATTAGGGTTATAAACAATTATTTCTTCACCCTCATATTTAAATACTCTTCTTATATCCTGTCTTTTTAAACTTGTTAATTTCATGTTTTAAATCCTCCTAAGATATCATTAATTTACTTATATTTTCAGTATTCTATGCCGCAAGTTCTTTTTTACATAATTTATTTTCAGCAAGAGAATACACTGCAAAATTTTTATTTGTTATAACAAAGTTAAAAAACCTATATCCTTCTGGACATAGGTCTTCTTTATTTCTTATTGGTCTGTAACGTAAGTTTCTAGTATATTTATCATATTTTTCAAACTTTTCAAATACCAAGTCTTTTGGTAATCTCATATCAATACCAAACACTTCTGAAAGCTCATCAAGTCTTATATCTGTTTGTAGCTTTCCCTCTTTTCCTATTCTTATTTTAGCATCTAACTTATACTTATCCTTTACAGCGTTAAACTCATCAAATCCATTTCTGTTAACTGTATATTCCATAAATTCAGCTAACTCATCATAATCCAATAAATGAAGCCATTTACGAGCTACAGGACGAAAATCTATTTTTTGAACTTGAAATGGTATCATAGTGCCATCTAAGTATCCTAAAATTAGCCTTTGTTCGTCAGTCCAGTTATTAATTTTTATACCATAGTAACTCATCATTTGAATAAGAGTACTAAGACATGCTTTATTACTATAAGAATCTCTTGTAATATTATCTATAGAATTTATATTGGCACTTAACTTATTTTTATTTTCTATATCATTATTACTTAGTAAAACAACATGGTTATCCCACGTTCTAAAATCTCCTCCATCTACTGCAAAATCACAGCATACCAATGTCTTATCACTTTGCTGAACTCTATAAGCTTCCTGGTAGTTAGCTTTATTTCCATTTGTATCCACAAAATAGTTAATTTCTCTTCCGAATAATTGTCGCTGCAAGCAAATACTTGCCCAAGAGTCTAAATCATCTGTCCCCAGTAAATCAAATTCTCTTCCTATTTCCTCCGCGCACCATACCGGAAACCTATCTTTTAATTCTTTTAACATAAAAAACGATGTAGTTACTACTACACCTATCTCATTTTGCCATGCCTCTTAAGTTTTACCTATATAATTAAGCATTTTTATCTCCTTCTTTTACTTATTTTGTATGTGTTTGTCATAAGTCTTATGTATGAAGTTCTAGCGATATGTAACTTGTATTTTATACATAATTTTTAGACCAAAATATAATTAAAAACCTTTCCACCAAAAGATGGAAAATTAGTTTTTAAGGCTATTAATCCATTCTTTAGTTTCTTTCATCCTATAAGAATTTCCATTCATATTAACAACATAAGATTTATGAGTTAACCTATCAGTCATTGCTGCTGTCATTACAGGATCACCAAATATTTCACCCCATCTATCAAAAGAAAGATTGGTTGTAATTATTGTTGATTTCTGACCGGCTCTTAATGAGATGTGGGTAAAGAGGAGCTCCGCCCCCTCTTTATCGGCAGAAATGTATCCGAATTCGTCTAATATAACTAGATCATACTTAGAAAGCTTATTCTGATAGCTCCTTAAATTTTTTGTTGACTTTAATTCTTTTAATTGTGTAATAAAAAGGGGCACAGTTGTAAATAATACTTTATATCCATCTAAGCATGCTTTTATCCCTAATGCGATAGCAATATGAGTTTTACCAGTCCCGCAGTTTCCAGAAAGAATTACATTTTGACCATCTTTTATGAACTTTAAACTGCTAAGATGCTTTAATTTTAATTGAGCATCAGCTGGTAAGTCTTCAATGGATAAGTCTTCCAAATACTTTTTATATGGGAAACTAGCAGTTCTAATCCTGCTTTGAGTTAGGTTATAATTTCTTATATCACATTCTTTTTGAAGTAGTCCACATAAGAACTCTTCATAACTAAGGTTATTAGCGTTAGCATCTTCAATTGCTACGTCAATGTCACTCTTTATAACTCCTAGCTTTATAACTTCAGCATATGTTTTTATATCACTAATAAATGAATTCTTAAAATTCATAGTCATTCACTTCCTGTTTCTGTAACAATTTTTTAAGATTTTCTACTTCATCTTCAAGGCTTCGCACCTTATACATTGCATTAATGTATTCATCCTTCAGTGCTTCATATCGCTGCTTTAATCGTAGCTCAGGCCCCTTTAGCGCTACGCTAAGTAGACCTTTATGGTAGTTTATCGCCATCTTCCGAATCTGTTCATACAAATCCTGCTCAGTATATTCATACGGAAAAGGTTCATCACCATATTCCTCCAAAAGAAAAACTTCTAGTTCCTCTGGTATGTTCATATGATATCTTTCACGTAAATATTTAATAAATAGCTTATCTGCTATCATTAATCATTCCTCCTTGCCTCATATAGGCAATTTGATTTTATAGATTTAAAAGCTCATTAAAATCGTTTAGAATATTCAGTGAATTCTTCTTGATTTCATCATTATGATCTTCTAGGTATATAATTTTAGGCTCATGTTTTCTGGCACAAATAAACTCAATTTTATCAATGCTGATATTAGTTGGACATACTTCGTTTAGATTATCTATAGCATTATTAACAGGTACAAGCCCATAATTGCCAACTAATTCAATTAGCTTTACAAAATCTCGCTCATTGTTGTTAAAATATTTAGAGTAGATATCTTTTAGCATAATGTCCATTTGCTTAAAAGCTGTACTGTTGACTAGCGCCTTCGGCTTTCTAAAAAGCGTTTTAGCGTAATGATTAATATCTATATGCCATAGATTCATGCCATAAATCTTATCATGTCTAGCTATTTCTTCCTGATTATAAAATACTAAAATTTTAGTGGTATATATCTTGCATCGTACCATTGTGCCAACGAAATCATCTGGTACAGAGTAATAACAGGAATCTACCATAATGGTGGAATATTTGTTTACTCTTAGGTCTGCGATAGCAGCTGTTTCATATAAAGGCATATCTGGTAATAAGTACTCTCGTTCATTACTCAATAATTGAACCGGTGACTTATTAGAATTGGATAAAGTTCTTGAATTTAATTTATTTAACATTTCATCAAGATAGGTGTTAGCCTCATTTAATGAGGTAAAAGTACGTTCTCCTGAAAATGCTTTCCTTCTTATAAATTCAACACTTCTCTCAACATGACCTTTTTCATTGCCACTATAAGCATTACAAAATCTAAATGCAAATTTGTAGTATATGGAGAGCTTTAAAAGAGCCTCTGTTGCTTCTTTCTCTATATGTCCCACGAATTTTGCTACCGCAACTTTGGTATTATCATAAACAACAGTTCTATGATTACCTTTGATTTGCTTAAAGAACAAAGCGTGAGCTTCTAGGAAGCAGCCTGTATTCTGTTTTGGAAATAATCTAGCCCATCTATAATTACTATAAGCCGCTGTAAATACTGCCAATTGAAATTCTTTTATACTACCATCATTCATCCTTAGTTTTACTACTCCAAAATCAAATTCTACTACATCTCCTGGAGCATATTCTTGGCGTATATACGCTTCGCGTTTTTTCCTTTCAATAGCATTTACAGCATTTACCACAGAGGGATAACTTATATCGTATCCTTCTTCAATTAAAGCTTCATACATATCTATTTTTTTCTTTTGCTGCTTAGATAATCCGCTTAGACGCTTTCGCTCATTCTCCTTTAAAAATTCATTAATTCTTTCAATAACTGCATCAGTTAAAACATTCTTAGTTCTTGGTGACGAGGTATATTTAGGCTTAGATGTTATATCATCAATAATGTTAATTTTTCCAATTTCACCTAAGTCATCTGTTACTTCAATCAGCTTATTTTCATAGCTTTTAACATATTTTCGTATGGTTTCTCTAGAAATACCAGTTTCTTTGCTTATTTGTCGCTGTGATTTTCCCTCCCTAATATGTTTTAATATAACCTCTTGTTTTTCATTCAAACTTATCACCCTCTACACGTCCTTCTATACTCAATATTATTACCAAAATATTGTTTGTATAAAAGGTCTGGAAAATACTAGTGGGCAGGTTTTTAATTATTATTTGGCATAGTTATAGTTTATACAATACATAACTCACTCAAAGCTTTATTTGCGAGTTACTTTAACATAAAGAGTGGTGTCGTTCTATATAACCAACATCTCTTCACTTCCTTTCTTTTTTGTTTTATTTGTATTTTTATTTAATACATAATCTAAATGAATTAGAGGGGTAGTTATTCCCCTCTAAGCTCTTAATTAATCTTAGTATTCAATTCCATATTGATTAATACTACAACAGTCAAAACCATGTTCATCTGCTTTTAAAAACTGTATATTTACTACATTATCTTTTAGGTTCAATATATCAATATTACTAATATCAACTATCTTGCCTGAATTGTTAGATTCGTTGTCCAATAGTACTATTGAGTCATCCTTTAATCCTAAAGAACACCAGTAATTTAGTTTATTCCATATGTCAACTACTCTGTTAATAGAATCCATTGCTATTGATTCCACATTGTTTTCTTCTCTATATGTAATAGTTTCATTTACTAGATCAATTTTAAATTTCTCTTCAATTACTGTTATTTCTATCATCCTTTCAGCTTTATTATATTTTATAGAATCGATATAATCTAAACCTATATCATCGCACTCATTTTTTGTACTGCACAAGCAGCCATCTGAAATGTATAAGTTAGTTACACCTGTAGATTCTAGTACTTCCTGTATGTATTTTTCCTCTGCAGAAGCAGTATGCACATAAAATTCTCCTTGTATTAAAGCATATTTTACTGCCGTAAAATATTCATTAGTTGAAGATATACCTTCTAAATAGTTTAAATAAACCTTTTTGTAATCATATTTATTAGAATAGATATATACTATAAATTCTTTATCACCTTCGTAATCTTCATTGCAATAAGATATTTCTATCCTAGTATTCAAGTCATTTTCTAATTCCCTCCCTAGATCTTGTCCTATTGTTCTCATCTTTAAATTTGTCATAATGTAAATTCCTCCGAATTATTTTTATTTTCACAACGAAGGGGGTGTGGTACACTTTCACTTGCTGAAAACGAGCCTTTAGGCGAAGTTTGAAGCTTAGTGAAAGCTTGCCCCCTATTTACAATTGATTTACATATGTACTTAAAACTTTATATTATATATGTATACTAGGGGAAGGGAAGCAACTTCTTTCGCTTCACTACAGAAGTTTGCTTTTCGCCCTCCCTTCCCCCAGACCCCCAACGGGGCGAATAATATACCTGTACATAAAATAAAAATTGACATTATAAAAAATCCCTACCACTTCTAATATATATATTAAGAGTAGTAGGGAAAATTTTTATATGTAAATCCATTTGCCTTTACCAAAGTCTCTATTAGCCTTTTTTTGTATATTTTTACTTTTCCAAACGTTTTGAAACTGCATTATAGATTTATCAGTAGCAGAGTTGCTAAAAATCTTTTCAAAATATTTTTGGCTGATTCCAAACATCTTTTTAAATTCGCTCACTAATATTGGAGTTCCTTCATATTCCTTAACCCATCTTATCAAATTTCCTATAATACTATCACCATTCCCATAATTAAGCACCTTATCTAGTTCAGGCGGCACTTCTTCTACTTCTATAATATTAGCACCTTTAACTCTAGAGCTTATTTTACCTAATAAACTACTCCAATAATTTTTACCTATTTCTGGTTGATAAACATTTGTTCCAATTTTATTTAGTCCAAATGTATATATATTTATCGGTTCACTACTATTATAATTTCTTATAGCACATCTATAAATATCTTGTTCTAAATCGACTAATATTTTAGTTAATCTAAATAGGTTTAACCTACTTGTACTATATCCTTTTGATGTATAGTTTAGCACTTCTGTGAGAGTTTCAGCATTAGCTTCTTTAAAAATTTCTAAAAAGTAATAACTAACTGCCATAGATGTGTAGATATCTTCAGTTTGAGAATATATACCTAACAATATTGCAGTATTACATTTCCCCCATAAGTTTTGGCCTTTTGTTCCTCCATAATGCGGTATCTTCCCATTCTCATCTAGAACAATATGCTTCATTAAATCTGTTTTCTCTAAAGTATTTTTTAGGACTTTAACAGATTCATTAAAAGTAGTTAAGTATATTTTTCCATTTATGTCCTTAAACTTATTGGTTATGAATTTAGAAAAACTCTCAATTTTTTTATTATTTCCAAAGCCTGTAATAAGGCTTGACTTACTAAAATGAATGTTATCATAGTTATATATGTTAACATGATTATATTTCTTATCATCATCAATTTTCAGAAATATATATTTACTTGAATCATGGTATTCTAAATCTATTTCTGCTGTAGCATCAAAAATAATAGTTTTAAAATTATAACTATAATTCATTATTCCTAAAGTTCTAAAAAACTGATGATTATTTCCTAAATGTATTTTATTATACCATAACCCACCTAGGGTAATTACTAATCTTTTAACATGTTCTATCTTAAATACTGTATCATAATCTAGGTACTTATCACTTAAACTAAACAGCAAATCGTCATTACTAGTTAAGCATCTCCCATCTGCTTTATGCACATAGAACTCCTTATCAGCATATTCTTTCGTTAGTTTTATAAACGTTGCATCTAATTCCTGCAATAATCCCTTTAATAATTCTTTATTCGGTAAATCTATATTTTTATCCTTTATTTTAATATTTTCAATGGAGTTTCTAATATCAGATATGAATTTTTGATCTATTCTTTGACTATCTAATAGCTCAGGCTTTTCATCTATTATTAACATTGTTCTATTACAATATTCATCTCTTTCATTTTTATATTCCGAAAAGACCTTAATGTTATCTCCCATCATTTTTAGTCTCTGAGTAGATATTAATAAAATAGGTTTTCTATACTGTTCTGCAAACTGCATTTTAACTGGCAATTCACCTTGACTATCGATTAAGTAACAATATTTCTCACCTATACTTTCCATATAAGTTTTAAGGTTTTTTATTTTATCCGAGGCTATAATTAACCCTTGCTGACTTCCAAATCCTTGGCTTTTATTTATAATATTAAAAGCTGCTATCTTTATAACTGTAGACTTTCCAAATCCAGCCTTAGCCGGTACTATAACAGTTTTACCAGCATCTATTAAATCATTAACTAATATTGCGGCTACATCTTTTGCAAATTTTAATTGTTGTTTAGATGTAATTGCACTATTATAACCTCTCATCTTTTCATCAAATTCATTAGTGATTTTTTCAATAAGTTTATTTGAATCCTCATCAATATTTGCAATTTCTGCAACCTTAACGTTATCTCTACGCATATCACAATATATTTTATCTATTAATTGTCCTTTGTCATTCATATAACGCTTAACCTCTCATATAAATTAATTTAGTTAACTTTTCTGTTTCTCCATGCTTCTTCAGCTTGTCTTAATCTTTCATTCTTGACAAACATATAATACCTATTACCAGTAACTTCATGCTTGTCTGTTAGAACCAGATTACATTGCTGACTAAGATAGAAAGATGCTTGTTTGTAATTATATATATACCTAAACTTACTGTGTTTTTCCATACTAAAATCCTCCTTTCATTTTTTATATTTTCACAACAGAGGGGGCTTTGTAAGCCCCCGAATACTACCCAATGTAATTTAAAACTGCTTGTAGCCTAGTATGATTTCTATCCTTTAAACTAAAGTTTATTTCCTTATCTTCATAGTCAAATAGAGTGATAAAGTCATCTATTTTACAATAATCAGGGAACACATATCCTACTTCTTTATCTCCTGCAAATAGTTTAATTGTCTTTCTTTCCTGATGTGTTTTTACATCTACATAACTATTTACTTTAATAGCTACTTTATTAAAATCAAGTTTATCTAATTTACATCCACCGATGCCAACTTCTTTGGTAAATCCATTCTTGCTTTGATTGCTTAATTTTTTAAATAATTGTTCTCTACTGTCTTCATGTAACTTATCTATAGTTTGTTGGCTACTTCTTTTAACTAATATCCTTTTATACTTTTTATATAAGTATTCAATGGAGCCATTTTCATCAAGTATATGAGTGTAATTTTCTACATCCATAGAATTTTTTTCTATAACTGCCGCTACTGCCTTAAAGAAAAAGTTAAATATAAAGTTTTCCGAACACTTAAGCATTACTAGAGAATGAGATATAAGTTCTCTCTTATAATTTTCTAGTATCCTATCTGCAGCGAATGTACAATCTGCTTCTGCTAATAACTTTATATTAAGATATTTTTCTTTAATGCCTTCCTTATTCTCATCAAAATTATCCTTTAACTCAGAACTTTTTCTTTTGTATGCAGATATAGTTACATACCGTTTTTTATACCTTTCTTTCAGGTCATCAAGTTCTTTATAATACTCAGCTTTAGCTTTTTTCATCTGCAGATTGTATTCTGATTGATGAACCTCTTTTTTATATTTATCATAAAGATTCTGAATTTCAGTCTTACACTTCTCATAATCTTCTTTATAAAAACCTGCAAACTCTGTACAACTCATGTACTTTTCTAAGATATCTAGCCTATCCCTATACTTCTGTTGTTGTATATCTTCCTTTATAAGCTCTCTTGCAACTCTAGTAGCATGTAAATTAAGTGCTGTATGTAGGTTTTCAGTATCTCCCTTTTTTATATAATCTTTGGCATAATAAAGAAATCGTGGCTTTTTCAATCCTTTATAGTATTCTGGAACTTTAGGTGGATTTAAAGTTTTTGGGGTATCTATTGCTAACATTTGTAAGTTCCTTAACTCGTAGGAGTAATTTCTGCAGTAATAAAATCCCTGTTTTATCTGTTCTTTTAGTTGTTCTTCAGTATAATAATCCGGTATATATTCATAGCTTTCCTCTAACATCTTTTCAAATTTAGAATATGTATTTTCCTTATATTCATCTTTAAACTTTTCCTTATATCCTTCCCATAGTGTTCTATAATCATAAATTTCACCGTAATATTTATAATTATCTTTATCTATGTACTTATAGTTTCTATACATGGCTTGTTGCGAATGATTACATACACTCATACCATACATTGCTAAACTACCTATAAGGTTTCCACTTGCTAGTAATGTAGCTTCAATTCTATTTTCTTTACTATATACCATTGGTACTTTATCACCCTCCATTGGGTTAACTAATGGTAAGTCTATAACCACACTATTTTTAATTATCTCCTCATCAACTACAAAGGCTATATCTAGATCAAAATCACATCCACTTAATATTTGTGGTGTAAGATCAAAACAATTAAACACTAAGATTTCCTTACTAAAGTGACCCGTATACTTATTCATTATTTCATTTTTAGTAAACGTAACATTTTGAATCTCACTGAAACTATTTAAAGGGCAGCGACTTATAGTTCTAACTTCATCAGCATTTATATTAGTACAATAGAAATTGTGTGCTTCTAGCCCATTTATAGGCCTATTCATCAATTCATTATTACCTCTGTACATTATCCAATCTAAAAAACTTATAGGGTCTTGTGTTAATGTCTTATAATCTCCCTTGATATAAAATTTTCCTGAAGCTAGTAAATTAATTTTTTTATTAATCATTCTAGCTATAGTCCTTCTAACGTAAGAGCTATCTATAAACGCATTATTCAATTTTAATAACTTTTCTGCCTTAGTAGTTATAGAATCATCACTTTCTAGGATTATATTTCCTTCTATATCGGTTTCTACGTTAGTTATAATATCTCCTAAGAATAGTCTTGTAACATCCTCGTTTCCTTTTAAAATCTCCTTAAATATTCTTTCAGTCTCCTGCGATAGAGTATTTATTTCCCTTTCCGTAATGGCTAGATTACTAAGTAATTGGTAATTTGTAAGGGTATAGTCTTTTAGTTTATCCGGTTCTTTATTTGTCTTAGTTATGTACAAGTGACTTAATAGATCTCCATATTCATCAAATTCATTAGAGTTTAATAATTTATAGACTTCTTCCATACTCTCAAAATTTTTAGCCCATTTGCATTGGGTCTCGTTTAAGATCATATCTGCATCATCAAGGCATTGTTCTTGTCCAAAATAATCTATACAGTAAAACTTACCATCTTCTTTTTTATAAAATAAATCTGTATCGTTTCTATAAAACTCTTCAAAATACCCTATAAAATCTACACTTGTTACAAGTCCCTTAACTGCTAAACCATTATACATTCTAATACCTGCAAAGCTTACCTGATGCTTTAAACCCATTTCATCCCTTATCTTATCTGCAAATTCTAAACTCATAATTCCGCAGCCATCAAAACAGGTAGTGTTAACTTGTCTATACTTTTTAAGTTCATCACTACTATCTTCCGTTATTTCCGTGGCAACTCCATCTATCAAAGCTATTACATCAGAAATAACTTTATTGCTACATTCAGGAAGTATTATTATATTAGGTATTAAATTTGTTTCAAAACTCGATGAGGTTGCTAAAGCTATTCTTGCTATTATATCTTTATTAATGTAAGCCTCTTGTCCATAATAATCTTCTATCTTTCCTAGGCTAATAATATATTCAAACCAATCAGCAAAAGGCTCTAGTTCCTTTTTTATAAAGTACCATTCACATTTACTATGTGTATCTTTATCTTCTACTTTCATCTGCGAAGGGGTAGAAAACCAAGCAACATACTCTATGTCATTGAATATAATCCCCTTTACTTGCCTTCTAGCTGTATCATCCCAATCTGAAAGTATAACTTTTATAATATCTGTAGTTAACATACCGTCATTAAAGTCTTGTTTAGTATATCTGCAGTACGCTTTAATCAATATATTTTCTGTTAGCCTTGCTTCTTTGATCTTCAATTCCCTTTCATTTTTGGTGATACTATATTTGTACGTTTTTTCTTTACCACTACAAGTTATCTCCTCTACGATATCAGCATTATTAAAGCTGTACATTTTAAAATCTTTCTTTTTCATATAGTTCCCCTGTTCACATAAACATATTTTTTAACTGTAGTAAGAGTTAAAAAATACTCTTACTACAACTTGTTTTGTGAGATACACTCGCTTGAGTTTTTCTCGATAAATTTATCGATTTGTAATTTCTACACTTCGCTTAAACCCATCATAGTTTGGTTCTAAACCTTTCAAATAACAATTAATAGCTAATTATTTTGCTTTTCCTCTCATACCTGGTCTTACTATAATTTCAACAGCATCATTAACGTCATTGATACTGAAATGCTTAATTAAATACTGATTTCTAGTAATTATCTCTTTCCCAGTCATTATGTAACTTTTCTCCCTATATTCATAAAATTTATCATTCATATATAAGATTGTGGACAGGATAACTCATCTCCTTGTCCAAATATGTTTAATTTAAAATGGAAGTTCTGTACCAGCTTTCTGATTCTCTGTCTTACCGTTGGACAACGATATTGGGCATATAGCATAATCAATATTTTCTTTATATAGTTGTTTCGTAATAGAAAGTACATCGCATTGTTCCCCCCAAAACATCCAATCATCAATTTTTATAAACCCTGCTTTTAGAAATAATTTTTCCAGCTTCTTTCTAGCTATTTCTCCATCAGGAGTGTAAGCCGAAAATCTCTTTTTCATAATAAAAATCCTCCTTAAGGTCTTTTTTAATATTTTTCTTAATAAAATTTCAGTTTACAAACTATTTATTTTTGTATATGTTAATAACAAAGATTTTTTAGCTGCAGTGAGAGTTAAAAAATACTCTCACTACAGCTTGTTATTTAAAATTCATTATGACTTGTAAGATATTTTTAGAATAAATTATGCAACTTTCTCCTTTAATCTTTCTAAACTTCTTTTCAATATTCCTATAACCATCTTATTAACCCTGTTTCTATCTTTTAGCTCCCATATGTTATCTTGTATTTTTCTTATGTTTCTAACTAATTCTTCCACTATGTATAGGTTTAAATAATCCTTTGTTTCTTCTTTAATTTCATTTTTTAATTTCTTAACCTTGTCTTCTTCAAGCCTTATATTCTCTTCCACTTTTGCAATATTCTTTTCTTCATCACATATTATTAAGCTTAAAACATTATCTATTTTTGTAGTTTTAGCTAATGAGTCTGTAATGTAATCAAAAACAACATCATCTTTATCAAAGATGAATATGCTTAACTTTCTGTTTTTATCTTTATCAAATCCAACGCAGGATTCAAGTTCCAAATCTTTTAACACCACATCATTATTAATTAATCCTTCTAAATTAAATATTTGTTCATTTGTTATCATAAAAATTCCTCCTTAAAATTGATCAATAATATATTTGTTTATAGTCATTACTTCTACTGTCATAAAATAGCTTAAATCCATCTCCTTTCATTAGATTTTATTAATTCAAACAATTTTCATCTGTTGATTTTAAGACTACATAATGTTATAATAAATGTGCGAAATTTCTTATAATACTATGTATAAAATAGCTTGAAATAGGTATATTTTAGTAAAATTATATTGTAAAGGGTTTAATCCCTAATACACGTTTTAAATGTTTTGTACAATTTAAGGTATGGCTATACTGAGCCTGTTATAAAACAGACAAATATATAGTCTGTTTTTATTTTTTGTAAAATTTAAAATATTTAATGTTTAACAATGATCATTTTAACTTTTGCTAATATTTGATTCTTCAATGTAATTCTTTCTTGCTTCCTCAAATTCATCAATGAGTTTATCAAACTTTTTAAGAATTGAATCTCGTTTTTCTATATACCTTGATGCTTCTGGGCGATTATCCAAACTTTGAACTTCGCTTTTTACAAAAGCCGACTCCCCTTCGTAATGCATTATTACACAACTTAACAAATCATTAATAAATCCAGTTGGCATTTCTTTATTTTGTGCAATTCTTATTACTCTATCTATAATATCAGCTATACTTTTTTTCTCTAAAGTAGTCTTATCTTCAGTTTTAAATAGATTATTTAAACTTTCAATTGTATCTGCTATTTCAATATTAAGTTCTAATCTAACTAGTTCCATACAGATATCATTTTGTCGCTGTATATCGGCTGTATAATATTCTTTATCAAGTTTATTCCAAAGTATTCTAAGTTTGTCTGATTCGGTTAATTCTTTTTGAAAATAGTTTTGCGGTATATTAAAAATATTTTCTAATGCCTGAAGATACTTTTCAGGTATCTTCCTTTCACCCGAAAACCATCTACTAATATTTGAGGTTTTAATCCCAAATTTTTCAGCAAGTTTAATATTACTCATATCATGTAGTTCTAGTATGTATTCTAGTCCAGTCATTATCATCACCTCCTGGTTAATATTTAACTTACAATCAAATAATATCACATACATTTCGTTAAGTCAATAGTATATTGGTTATTTTTTAACCAATTTTATTTTAAGGAAGTCCTTATATTAAATAAACTCAAAAGGACTTCCTACTGACTTTATTCAGTTTGTATTTCTATTTACTTAAAATACTCATCTAAAAAATTTGCTTCACTATGCTTTTTCACCAAATCATTCGTATCTATCTGAACATACTGTCTAGTAGTGGTAATCAAGGAGTGCCCTAATAACTTTTGGAGATAGAATACATCTACATTTTTTTTAACCGCATTAACGGCAAAGGTATGTCTATACAGATACATACTTTCACCTCATTTCTAAATTTCCATTTGCTTAAATCTTTTATAACAATATCCAGATTTATTTCACATATTCTCCTATTTTACTTTTTACTCCTTCTCTTAATTTATGTAAAATATTTTATTCACTGTTTTATAATCTATTTGAACTAATTTTGTTAAATAATGTAACTATACGAAGAAAATCTAATATTTACACAGAACATAAATTCGTATATAATGTATATGAATGGTAATAAATAATATAGGGTGATATTTATTATGGATAACAAAAGGCTTATATTTCACATAGATATTAATAGTGCATATCTCTCTTGGGAAGCAACTTATAGACTGCAACATTTAAAGACGTAGTTACTGCTATAAAGGCTAAAAATTTAAAAATAACTACGCCTCATTCAGGTGATGCTTTTAAATTTGGTGATGCTAATTGCGAAATACTAGCCCCTAACGGTTCTAAATATCAAGGTATGAATGATTATAGTATAGTAATTAAATTAACATATGGTAGCAATAAGTTCTTGTTTACTGGTGATGCAGAAACTTTATCTGAAAAAGAAATATTGGCAAAAGGTTTTGATGTGTCTGCTGATGTTTTAAAGTTAGGTCATCATGGATCACGTTCTTCTACAAGCACTGAATTTCTAGATAAAGTTAATCCTAAGTACGCTATAGTTTCATGTGGCAAAGATAATGATTACGGTCACCCGCATGATGTTACAATGAAAAAACTAGAAAAGAAGCATATTCCGCTATATAGAACTGATGAATCTGGAACTATAATATGTACTAGTGATGAAAAAAACATTAGCTTCAATGTTCACCAAGGAGACTATAAGCCAGTAAAGGCTGCTAAAGTAGAAACGACTGATAACTAAAAATTCTTTATATAAATGTAGCCCAAGTAGTTTAACTACTGGGCTATGCTTATATTATAACAGATAACTTTTATGAATTTGGCAGACAATATCTATATGTGTATACAGAATAAATATTAAAAATTTGCAGATAAAATTCTCATTTTATAGTGAATATATAACTATTCTTTGCCTTTTTCTTCTTCGCATTTAGGACAATATTTAATTAATTTTTCCTTAAGTGCGTAATAATATGGAACCCAATAGTTTACTCCATCTATTATAATATCTTCAAACAGTAACCCCTGGTATAAACCTTCTTCATCAATTAGTATTTGTGACAATTCTAGTTTTTCTGGATTATATATTTTTACGTTGCGTGGCTGTTTTGCATATCGTTCTTCATCTAAAGCATCACCATAAGCAATATCTATTGCTTTAAGCCAATTGATGCTTTTTTCATTTTTACATTCAGATACAATTTTCTGTATACTTGAATTACTTATTTTTTTCAAATAGCTACCATGTTTTTTACATTTACCCAATTCACCCAATTCACCATAAGTAAAGTAGTAAGATTTATCTTCAACAGGGTTATTTATAAAAACATAATCCCTAACATTCATAACAGGTAAATTAGCATTATTCAACAAATCCATTAGTATAAGATATAAATTTAACAGATTTCCACTTGTGCTAGGCATTCCCATCAAATTATTATTTCTACTCTCTTCTATTTCATTTGAAGAAAAAACTGCTTTGTCATCATCAGTTTGTAGTATTATCCCTTGATTTAATATACAAATCATATTTGTCCATTCGGTTTTATCATTTTCTTTCTGATATTGCTTCATATAACCAAATATAGTTTTCCATTTTAATGTTGCATCATACGCAAAAATAATACCAAAGCCCCTAGTTGCTGATGATTGTGCTTTAAATCCACCGAGATTTATAACTGAAGTTCTACCGCAAGGTATTTTTTGTAAGGGAATTTCGCATTGCGGATACGGCATTCTACACCACGTTTGTCCATTTCATCAATTTCTAATAGCAATAATTTATGAAGGAATTCCTCATAATCCTGTGATTCTCCCATAACTTCTTCGAAGTGATCGTGCACTCCTTTTAACTTTAAAATATTGCAGTATTCTTTAATCTCGTCGTTTAATTTCATTTTCATTTTTTATACTGCCCCTTTCCATTGTTCCTCTGACTGTAAACCAGCTAATTGGTTATACAACGAAAGGCTTGTCCTTGATTTTTCTGAAAGCATATCTGTATAATCTTTTTTTGTGCTGCATCTTGTTTCTTCAGCATGATCACAAATAGATTTAACTTTTTCCACACTCATGTCTAAGGGGGATATTCGTTCTAATTCTCTAAGGGCATCAGTAACAACATCAACTCCCTTTTCATATATTACGTTTAAAACTTCTAGAAATGTTTTTGCATCTTTGCTATAATAATGTTCGAATATGTTTTTGATTTTGGTGTCCGCTTGAAGCAGTGCTGTGCTTTTGTGTAGGGCACCTGGTTTTTTATATAGAGTTTTTAGGTAATGTTTTAATTGAATACACCAGTCATGATTGAGATAACTCCTTGTATGTACGGCAACAATGCTATTTTCGTGATAAGCAATGATTTTATCGGTATAGGCTTTAACTAATACCATTTTGCCAACCAGGGAATCCGGTACTGAGTAATGATTTTGACTTACTAAAACGGTAGAATATTTATCCACCCTGTATTCCAATGCAACGCAGCTTTCAAACATTGGTAAGTGAGGGTGAAGGTATTCCTTTTCCTTATCAAGGACTTCTAAAGGAACTGTTCCATTTGTAATGGGATTGCCATTTATTCTCATACAGGATTCTAAAAGATACCGATTGGCATCAGTAATGGAATCAAAAGTTTCTTTTGTTTTAAATGCTTTTCTCCTTACAAACTCAACGCTTCGCTCTACATGGCCTTTTTCGTTACCGGATACAATATTGCAAAATCGAAAACGAAAACCATAGTAAACAGACAGCTCTGTAAGTGCTTTTGTTGGCTCTTTTTCATGTAGACCTATAAATTTCTTTACTGCAACTCTCATATTGTCATAAACCATGGTCTTAAATGATCCTGTACAATGCTCAAAGAACTCTGCGTGTGACTGCTGAAACGCCGGAGTGTTCTGTGCCTTAAACAGCATAGCGAAGCGATAATTGCTTTTGGCTGCAGTAAATACGGCCATCTGATACTTCTTAAACCCTTCGTCTCCGATATTAAGATTTACTTCTCCCCAGTCAAACTCACACACATCTCCATAATCATATTCCTGACGAATAAAGGCTTCCCTATGACGATCCTCAATTTCTCTCACTAAACGTTTAACTGTAGCATAGCTAATATTGAATCCTCTATTAAGCAATTCTTCATGGATATCTAATTTCTTAAGTACCTGTTTAGGCCTGCCTCCGGCACGTTTTTGACGATTAAGCTCCAAAAGTTCTTCAATTACATCCATTATCTCAGGCGTTACCTTTGTAGGCTTGCGCCCATCTGAATTATACTTCGGCTTTTCTACAATTGCTTGAATAAGCTCTGAAGGGTCCATTTCTGGATTTGCTTGTAGTAGTTCCGATTTTTGTTGTTGGTATTCATTGATGTATTTATTGACAGTGTCTTTGCTCATGTGTAACTCCCTTGCTATAGCTCGGTTTGTCATGCCGTCAATGTGCTTTAATATAATTTGTTGCTTCTGTAACAATACTATCACTCCGCCTTATCCTCCTATTAGCATGATGCTAATAGGATAACATATTTATTTGAGAAGTGACCTAGTTTTCAATGAGCACTTGACCTAATATTAGATTAGCATAAACACATGTCTTTTAATATATCTTTTATTCTATTTTAGAGCTGTTTTAAGAAGTCTATTTTCACATTTGGTATACTTTTTACATTACTATAACATTCTAACATATTAATAAGCGTAAATTCGTTTTTAAGCTTTTCAGCTAATGGTTCACTTAACAACACAACCTACATATTCACTAAACTTGAGGAAATAGCATTGAACATATCAGCATCTACACTCATATATTTAGTGCTTATTCTTCCTGTAGAATGTAACATTCCCTGATAAATCCTGAAACCATAACTACTAATTTTCACAATAACTACATAAGTTTGAATTTCCAATTTTTCGTTGACTTCATAATTCTCATAAATAACAGGGGCTTTATCATCTGCCATTTCTATAATTTGCTTAACTACTGCTTCTTTTAAAATACCTAGCATTATCCCCTACCCCCTCTCATACTTATATGATTTTTGGGTTTGGCTTGTAGCAATTCCAAGGGGTTGAATTCGTTGAAATCATTACTTAAATCAGCGTTGAATATGTTTACGTAATTTTTAACCATTTCCATACTACTATGTTGTAAAATTTTCTGGAGTTTAAAAATATTCCCTCCAGATAAGACCCACTTTTTTGCAAATGTATGCCTAAATTTATGAACGCCCGTTCTCATAACTCCACGTTTGCGATTATAGGTATTTATACTATCTACTAAAGTTACTCTATTGCACTTCTCTCCAAAAGCAGTAACAAATAAATAATCTTCTTTGTTTTCAGCTTGGCGATACTGTATATACTCCATTAATACATTTTTTAAACTGAGTGACATTGGAACTATGTGTCTTTTTCTATTTTTGGTATGAGTAAACGTTATAAGCTCATTAGTAAAATCTAAATCTTCTATTTTTAAATTAATTAATGAAGATATTCTACAACCACATGCCAAAAGACAGTTTATAATAGTCCAGTTTCTATATGATACAAAACTACAATTTTCTAAGTTAGGTTTTTCTAACAAGATCTTTAATTCTTCGTCTGTATAAGTTTCTATAATATCTCTATCAACCTTTATATTTTTAATATTAAACTTATTCATATAACCCAATTTCATGAAGTAATATAGTACAGTTCTCATTTTTCTTATATTACTCGATATACTAGTATCCTTTTCTTTAGTTTCTTTTTTCAAAAACATAACAAAATCATCAAATACTTCTTTAGTTATATCTTTGATTAAGCTTTCAGGTTTATAAAATTTATACCATATAAATTTAATGCATTCTGAATAAGTATTAATCGTCGCTGGTCTTAGATTTCTAACTTCACAGTATCTTATAAATTCTTTAAATCCTTGTTCAAAAGTTTTTTCATTCTTAAGATTGTTAATTTTTAGCTTCTTTTTCATAAAAATCACCTCAAAAAAATCCAACATATCCTCTATGTTTTTTCTACACTAGGATATGTTGGATTCTCTATAGGGGACTTCTATGCGATGATTGGCTTAAAATCAAGAGTTGAGGGTTAAAATTCACCTAAATACCTCTAAAATATATAGATAGCTCTTTAGGGTCTTTAACCACTATCTTTTTACCTAAAAATTTTATCATACCTTTTTTTTCAAAACTGTTTATACATCTAGATATTGTTTCTCTAGTACTACCTAGCATGTCAGCTAAATAAGTTATGCTAATGTTGAGATTAATTAAAATTCCTTCTTCTGTTTGGACGCCATAGTCTTTAGATAGTTTCCATAACTTGGCTGCTAGTTTTTTATCCATTCTTATTGGTACTGTATTTTTTAGTTGCCTATATAATCTTCTTATCTTTCTAGACATAGAATTAATTATTATTTGATTAAAATTAAAATCCTTTGCCATAAGCTCTAACAAATCATTTCTAGCAAAAGATAAAATATAACTATCTTCGAAAGCTTCACAACTTATTGATGCAGGAAGATTATCAAATATAACTTCATTTATAAATTCTCCACTACTTAGAATATAAATTACTCTTTTTTGGCCTTCTTCAGAATTTCTAAACATAGTAATCTTGCCGCTGTTAACTATGTATATATTATCAACTATATCTCTTTCTGAAAATAGCAGTTCTCCTTTGCATAATTTAAATTTGAAGGCTTTATTTGCAAGAAACTCTAACACATATGTATCTAGATTACTAAAAGTATCTATCTGTCTTATATCTTCTAATGAAGCCTTAATCATTATATGTCCTCCTCTTATATAACAATATTTAATTAATCACTTAGAAATAGCAGAAATTAGTTGTATATTTTACTATGTAACAATATGTTATTTCAATTATATCATACATACAAGTAACTTTTTATTTTATTATAATTAATACTGAATAAAAGCAAAAAGGCCTCATGTATAAACACAAAGCCATTCCATATTTAGCTAGTAGAGCATTCACTATTCATACTTAAATTTATCCATTCTCTGTTATCTTTAGATAACAATAGTTCAGATTCTTTAGGACCATGACTACCTGAAGCATAGTTTGGAAAATTCACTTTTTCTTTTGACCAAACTTCTAGTATACTATCTACAAATTTCCAAGAGTATTCAACTTCATTCCAGCTAGTAAATAATGTTTGATCTCCCTGCATAACATCAGATAACAATCTTTCGTATGCTTCTGGTGTATTGGTTTCAATTTGACAATTTTGACAAAAGTCCATAGCTACAGGTAAAATAGAGCTTTTAGTTCCTGGTTCTTTACCATTAAACTGAAACACTACGCCTTCTAAAGGGTTAACCTTAATAGCTAATATATTAGGCTTTATAGTGGTGGATTCCTTAGAATACAATATATTAGGTAGCTCTTTAAATTGTATTATAATTTCTGTAGACTTTTCATTCATTCTTTTTCCACTTCTTATATAAAAAGGTACTCCTGCCCACCTAAAATTCTGTATATACATTTTTAGAGCTACAAAGGTTTCTACAGTGGAATCAGATGATACATTTTTTTCTTCTCTATAACCAACTACAGGCTTTCCATATATATTACCTGAACCATATTGTCCTCTTACTACATTTTCTTTTATATACTCTGGTGTAAGCTTTTCCAGCGATTGTAATACTTTAATTTTCTCGCTTCTTATACTTTCAGCACTAATACTAGATGGAGGTTCCATAGCTGTCAAAGTAAGCAACTGAAGCATATGATTCTGAATCATATCTTTAAGTGCCCCAGCCTTTTCATAGTACCCTCCTCTATTCTCTACACCAACAATCTCATTTGCTGTTATTTGAATACTATCGATATATTTATTATTCCATAGAGGTTCAAATATAGCATTAGTGAATCTTATAATCATTATATTTTGTATCATTTCTTTTCCAAGATAATGATCAATTCTATATATGTTATCCTCAGTAAATACTTCTGTTATTTTTTTATTTAAATATTCAGCGGATTGCAAATCCTTACCAAAGGGTTTTTCAATAACTATTCTTTTCCACCCATAATGATTTTCAGATAAACCATGTTTGTGTAATTTATCAGCTATTACTTCAAAGTATTCTGGGGATACTGCTAAATAATACACTCTATTACCTTTAGTTTCGTATTTTTCATCAAGATTACCTAAGAATTCTTTAAGATTAGAATAGCCTTCATCATTTCTAAAATTAAACTGGCAATAGTATATTTTATCCTTAATCTTATTCCAAACTGCATCTTGAATTTTAAGTCTTGAAAATTTTTCAATGGACTCTCTTACTTGTTCTCTATATTCTTCATTTGATATTTCACGCCTACCAACAGATACAGCAGCAAAATTGTTTGGAAGCATACCATCATGTAATAGATTGTATATAGCTGGCATTAGTTTTCTATGAACTAAATCACCTGTGCCACCAAACATTATCATTAAACATGATGAATTAATATTTAAATCCAAATTCAATCACCATCTTTCATGCTATAAAAGATTAACTTATACCAACTGTTACTTATTATATTATAGCATTAATTTTCAGTTATATTCAGTTTTATTCTATTAATTTACCATAATTTTCAATATATATTTATGTTTATTTATGCTTTATTATTCCAACAGCTACACCAATGATACTAGTACCCTCTTCAGTTATAGGAATAGGGTCATATTTTTCATTTTCTGGCATGAGCAAAACTTTGCTTTTATTCATAGATAATCTTTTAAGTGTAGCACTTCCATCTAGGTTAACGGCTACTATATCATTGTTTTGAGCTACATGCTGCTTGCGAATTACAACATAATCACCATGATAGATGTTAGCATTTATCATACTGTCCCCTTTAACCTTTAAAATAAAACAATCCTTCATGCCTTTAAGCCAATACCCAGGTATATAGAAACAATCCTCAATGTCTGGATTAATTAATATAGGTTCTCCTGCTGCTATATCGCTATATACAGGTATCTGCATAAGTTCCTCACTAGTATACTCATACTCTTTATCCATATCTTTTACAATAATTTCAGAACTATTGTTTATATCTCTAAGGAAATCATATTCTCTTCTGTGCTTTAAATCATAATATTGAAAATCTTCTATAGATGATAAAGCATTTATGCTTTCACTATCCGTATTTGTGTCCATGTTTATTCCTTCATCCTTCTTATGTAATTCATAATCATTATTTTCTTCATATTTGTATTTTAATAAGTAGTTTCTAGCTCTTGATTCTAACTCTAGAGAGTTAACTTTACGTCCTTTCACAAACCAAGCATTAGCATTTGCATTGCTGCTTCCAATGACAAACATCATACTCCAATAGGTTTTTAAGCTTTTTAATGCTTTTACAAATTCTAGTTGTAGTCTAGTTAAATTTTCGCATCCATCTATAATTACATGAGTATAGTTACTATTAAGCTTTTTTGCTTGTTCAATAGCCATTAAAACTTTATCTTCTTCATCAATATAATTTTTTTCCTTTAATGTACTATTATAGGTTAACAATAATTCAAATATTGCTTCCCTCTGCCTAGAGTTTTTTAAAAGCCTTCTAGGACCTTTTTTATTCTTTACCATCCTACCTAATCTATCCGCATTTTGATATAAATCTAAAGATTTATAGTTACAGTTTTTTATCCATGTTATCTCATCAAATAAAAATTCAATATATTTTTCATCCATTATCTTTACATCAGCATACTGCTTTTGCAATTTTATTAAGCTTTGTGTTACTATCTCTATAGTTTCTTGTTTGCTAACAAGAGTATATTGCTGAAGTGGATTTTCTTTTATAAATTGTATATAGTATTTATTTATTATTGAACTAATGCTTTCTACACATAACTTAGCAGAGTTGCTCATTGAAAATAATGTAACATAGTCTAGCTTTGCTTCAATATCAATTTCATTATGCATTTGCTCAATTAATTTAGTATTTCTATCATCATTTGTTACTATTAATAAATTGTCATTATTATATAAACAATAGTTACTCTTTAAATAAAAACTTCTATATACCGCTGCAGTTGTCTTTCCCGATAAATTATTACCTTTTACTATACTATAACCTAAATGTTTACTATGAACTATCTTCTCTTGCTGTATATTCAACTGCAATAGTTTCACCCCCATAAGAGTATAAAAATTATTTAAATACATTATAACCTAATTCTAATAATTCTGCAGTAACTATATTTAATAAAATATTACATATAGGGTTCCAACCTCTTAACTTTTATTATGAAACTCCTCTTCCTTTGGTCAGAGGAGTATTCACAGAGTAAGCGACCATATCAAAATCACAGATTTTGTATGTCTGCTTAACCGATTCGCACAAAATCATAGATGTTGGCTCTCTGCTTAAATCAGAGCTTTAGACTCATAAAAAAGCATTTACGGTGCCGAAGAACTGGTAACATATCCCGGAGTGTAGATAAAGTTTTGAGCTTGGAACCCTATAGAATTACATGCTGAAAACAGTTTAGTTGAAAAACCTAAGCCTTTTACTATATACTTAATATATGTTAAAATAATACCTTCTTAATAATTTTTATAAAAGCAATGTTATAAGCTAAGAAAGGATAAGTGAATGTTAAATGAATTTAATTACTCTACAGAATATTACCAAGAGTTATGGCGAGAGAACATTATTAGATAATATATCTATTTCAATAAATGAAGGAGAAAAAATAGGTCTTATAGGTGTTAATGGCACTGGTAAATCTACTCTACTTAGAATTATAGCTGGTGTTGAAAATTATGATAGTGGAAATATAATAACCTCAAATAACTTAGTTCTAAACTATCTTCCACAGCTAACTTCTTTTGATGAAGATGCAACAGTGTTAGAGCAAATATTTAAGGAAGACTCACCTTTAATGAACTTAGTTCGTGAATATGAACATGTACTCAATATGTCTGAAAACAACCCAACTGATAGTAGCCTTCAAGAAAAGTTGCTAGCGTTAACTTCAAAGATGGACGAATTAAATGCTTGGCAATTTGAAAGTGACGCAAAAACTATATTAACTAAATTAGGTATTTCTGATTTTGAAGCAAAAATATCTACCCTATCCGGTGGACAAAAAAAGAGAATTGCCTTGGCTGGTGCTTTAATATATCCATCAAATTTACTTATTCTTGATGAGCCTACTAACCATATAGATAGCGATACAGTAACCTGGCTTGAGCAATATCTTAATAACAGAAAGGGCTCTGTTTTAATGATTACCCATGACAGATATTTCTTGGATAGAGTGACAAATAGAATACTGGAGCTTAGTAAAGGAAATATTTATGCTTATACTGGTAATTACAGCATCTTTCTAGAAAAAAAATTAGAAAGAGAAGAATTAGAAAGATCGCAGGAAAATAAAAGACAAAGTCTTCTAAGAAATGAATTAGCATGGATTCAAAGAGGTGCAAAGGCTAGAACAACTAAACAAAAAGCAAGAATCCAAAGATTTGAAGAACTTAATAGTGTTGAATTTGATAATACTAACAATAAAGTTGAAATTTCATCTGCGTCTACAAGACTAGGTAATAAAGTTATAGAAATAGAAAATATAAGTAAAGCATATAATGATAAGCTACTCATAGATTCTTTTAGTTATATATTTTCTAAAAATGATAGAGTTGGAATAATAGGTCAAAATGGAGTTGGTAAGTCTACCCTTCTTAATATGTGTGTAGGTAGAATATTACCTGACTCTGGTACTGTAAATATCGGAGAAACAGTTAAAATAGGTTATCTAAATCAGGAAAATACTGATATGGTTGACAGCATGAGAGTAATAGATTATATCCGTGAAGCTGGAGAATTTGTAAAAACCTCTGATGGTGAACTCATAAGTGCTTCTAAGATGCTTGAAAGATTTTTATTCTCTCCTGAGCTCCAATGGACCTTTATATCTAAACTATCAGGCGGAGAAAGAAGAAGACTAAATCTTTTAAAAGTACTAATGTCCGCACCTAATGTATTAATACTAGATGAGCCTACTAATGATTTAGATATAGAAACTCTGACTATACTAGAAGATTATTTAGATGATTTTCAGGGCGTCGTTATAACTGTATCCCATGATAGATATTTTCTTGATAGAGTTGCTGATAAACTATTGGTTTTAGATGGCACTGGACAGGTAAAGCATCATGTTGGAAACTATACAGAGTATGTGGAAAAATACGGATCAATTACTAAGGAAAAAGTTGACAACACTACTAGTAAAATAGAAAAAAACAGTGAACCTAAAGAAAGGCAAAAAGTCAAAGCTTTAAAATTTACTTATAAGGAACAAAAAGAATTTGATGAAATAGATAATGTTATAGCCTCAGTAGAAGCCCAAATAGCTGATACTGATGAACAAATAAATTCGGCTGGAAGTAATTATGAATTACTTCAAAAGCTTATTGCAGAGAAAGAAGAACTTAGTGAAAAGTTAGATTTTTTATATGAAAGATGGACTTATCTCAACGAATTAGCAGAAAAAATAGCAAACCAAAAGAAATAGATAAAAGTGGACTGATCAGTCCACTTTTATCTATTTATACATATCTTCTAACATTTTTTGAATTTCTTCATTTTCTAAGTACTCGTCATAGGATGTTTGTCTATCAACAATACCTTTTGGAGTAATTTCAATAATTCTATTTGCAACAGTTTGCACAAACTGATGATCGTGTGATGTAAATAGTACTGTTCCTGGGAAATTAATTAATCCATTGTTAACTGCTGTAATGGATTCAAGATCTAAATGGTTAGTTGGTTCATCTAATATTACTACATTAGCACCACTAAGCATCATTTTTGAAAGCATGCAGCGTACCTTTTCTCCTCCGGATAAAACATTAGATTGTTTTAGAGCCTCTTCTCCTGAGAAAAGCATTCTTCCTAAAAATCCTCTTATAAAGCTTTCAGACTTCTCTTCAGAGAATTGACGAAGCCAATCAACTAAGCTAAGGTTAACGCCTTCAAAATACTGGGTATTATCCTTAGGGAAATATGACTGAGAGGTAGTTATTCCCCAGTTATAAGTTCCTGCATCTGCTTCTATTTCTCCCATAAGTATTTGGAATAACGTACTTTTAGCTAATTCGTTTCTGCCTGCAAAGGCTATTTTATCACCTTTATTAACAGTAAAGCTTATGTTATCCAGCACCTTTACGCCATCTATAGTCTTAGTTAAGCCTTCTACTCTTAATAGATCATTTCCAGCTTCTCTTTCTGGTTTAAAAGCTACATATGGGTATTTTCTTGATGATGGTCTTATATCATCTAAAGTTATCTTATCTAATAATTTTTTACGCGATGTAGCCTGTTTTGACTTAGACGCATTAGCACTAAACCTTGCAACGAAGGCTTGTAATTCTTTAATTTTTTCTTCCTTCTTTTTATTTTGTTCTTTAGCCATTTGACTTGCTAACTGACTTGATTCATACCAAAAGTCATAGTTTCCTACGTATAATTGTATCTTACCATAATCTACATCTGCTATACTTGTACAAACTTTATTTAAGAAATGTCTGTCATGGGATACTACTATAACTGTATTTTCAAAGTCCATAAGAAAATCTTCTAACCATTTAATTGATTTTATATCTAAGTGGTTAGTAGGCTCGTCAAGTAGTAATATGTCTGGTTTTCCGAATAAAGCTTGTGCAAGCAGTACTCTTACCTTTTCTGAACCATCTAAATCCTTCATAAGCTTACTATGAAGCTCTACATCAATGCCTAGCCCCATTAGTAGAGTTGCTGCTTCTGATTCTGCTTCCCAACCATTAAGGTCTGCAAATTCACCTTCTAATTCAGATGCTCTAATTCCATCTTCATCACTAAAGTCTGGTTTAGCATATAATTCATCTTTTTCCTTCATAATAGAATATAGTCTGCTGTGTCCCATTATTACAGTTTCAAGAACTGGATGTTCATCAAATTCAAAATGGTTTTGTTTTAATATAGCAAGTCTTTCACCTGGAGTTATTATAACTTCTCCGGTATTAGGTTCTATTTCTCCTGAAAGAATCTTTAAAAAAGTAGATTTACCAGCACCATTAGCACCAATTAATCCATAACAATTTCCCGGTGTAAATTTTATGTTAACATCTTCAAATAATTTACGACCACCGTATCTTAAGCTTACATTACTTGTACTTATCATTTTTATTATTCCTCCAACAACAATTTATAATTTATCCATCGGCTATAAACCGTAAGATTGTCACCTTTATCAGCGGTAGTTAATCACTTATTTACTCTGTATTTGCTCAGATAAACAGCAAATAGGATAAAAATACCATATGATGTAAGTCTGTGTTTATCATATGCCGAAACTACCCGAATATTATAACATAACTATGTAAAGTAAGCTATGCATCTTTTAGAATTTATACCTTATGAAAGTAATTTTCTTATAATAAATTAAGTCCCGGGATATATTCCCGGGACTATTCAAATATACGTCATGATCTGTCTGATGTACTTCATATCATTGCTTATTCTTATGAGGCTCTCAATAAAATGCTTACTTCGGCTTTTAGGAATTAGCTTTTTTTCAACTAATTTAATCATAACCATACAGGTATCATATTTTCTTACATGAGTATGACCATTCTTAAACTCCTTATGTCTATTGTGGACTATATAACCATCTCCAGCCTTATAGATTTTAAAATCTGGGTCTTGATATATTTGTACACTCAACGCACTCACCTCATAATTATAGTAATTCAGTTTTGTTATAAAAATATTAAGAATCGCTTAATATTATGACAAGATGTACATACAAAATTTAGTAATTTTCTATTGATTATTATGTATGAAATTTTATCCCATGACTACCCGCTCTAATACTCTCATCTGATTGAAGTTTCACTTTATTGTATAACAATAAAAGCCAGATAGTAATTTTACTATCTGGCAAAGCTAGCTTTTTATTATTTATGTTAATCCTTTTTCATATGATTCAATCATTTTCTTCACCATGTTTCCACCTATAGAACCCGCTTCCCTTGAAGTAAGATCTCCGTTATATCCTTCTTTTAAGTTAACTCCAACTTCCTTAGCTGATTCCATTTTAAATTTATTAAATGCTGCTCTTGCTTCTGGAACTAATAATCTGTTATTTCTACTTGCCATGATTTAATTCCTCCTTTAGTAGCTTTACAGCTTTTTTATTTTATTTTCTGTTATTGTCCTGTTGTATTATAAGTTTGTGCATTTTTCATATAATTAATCTATAAAATTATTTGCAATATATCTAATACTTGTAATAGTTAACTAACAGCATTAATATAATAAATTATTTCCTGGGTAATTTTTGAAATTTTGTTTGTTTTTTTAATTTTATTTTATAATAAAAAGGTATTGGCATATTAAAATAACCTATACCTTTTTTGTTTATAAAAACAAATTGTACTTAATCTTTGTACTTATTATATGCTGCAATGGCCTCTTTAAAACTTTTAGTTATCTCTCTTTTGTCATGAATAAAAAGTACTACTATACTAGGAGGTATAGCAATAGAAAAAAAAATAAAAAAAATTTCCATGATATTCATTTTGCACCTATTGTAGTTTATCTTGCTTTCTAAGTTACTTGCTTATACATAATGTATAAAATGTAAGCTTTATAATATATACTATGAAACTTAAAAATTAAGTTGCATATATTTACTTCTTTTAAGTTAAAAAATTAAACACTAATTAAATTATATTCATATATTAATAGTAAAAAACAAAGATCATATGGTAGGTGATTTATATAAAAAAATATAATGAATATAGTATAAAAAATCTTGAATTTATAGGAAAAGGAATACATGGAAAGGTGTATAGAATAGACTCATCACGTTGTATTAAAATTTTTAAAAAGAGCAGTTTCTGTGAAAAGGAATTAAAGACTCTTGAAATGGCTCAAGGAAATAATCATTTTCCTAAAATATATGACTTTGGGAAGAACTATATAGTTCGAGATTACATCCATGGTATAGAGTTAGATAAATATTTAGCTGAAAATCCTCTAACCTTAGAGCTATCACAAAAAATTATAGAATTATACAAAGCACTAGCAGAAGTTGGTTTTAAAAGACGAGATACAGTATTGTTTCATATATTTGTCACTGGAACTACTGAGCTTAAGCTTATAGATACGGCCAGGGTAATGAAAGAGAATACTATTTACCCCAAATTATTGTTAAAGGGATTAGATGAACTTGGATATAAGAAAGAGTTTTTAGACCACGTAAAGCTATTAAATCCTCATATATATGAATGTTGGAAAGAAGTTCACAAAATCTAAAAGGAGAATGGCAAATGAAAAAATCTCGTGAAAGGCCTCAATACCTTCATGATTTGAGGCCCTTGAACATGTGTTCTGTTTTCAATATAACTCCCGAAATTTCAGCCTCCCTTGAATATGTAAACTTAAAGCTAAATATTAATGATATATATATGTATGTAGATAATAAAAGAATTTTTCCAAGTATCAAAGGTAAGAAGGTATTTTACATTCCTAATGAACCTCTTAGTTATGGTAAACATACAGTTAAAATTAATATTCATAATAGTGTTGGAAATCTAAGTGAAGCTAGTTGGTATTTTAATATATGTAATCCTAAGGTTAACTATAATTTTTATTACGGTATTCCCCACACTCATACCTGTTATTCGGATGGAATAGGTACTCCTACAGAGGCATTTAAGTATGCTATAAGCAAAGGGCTTAACTTTCTTATAATAACTGATCATTCTAACTTTCTTGATGGTGTTAAAAGACACAATTATGAATATGATAAAAAAACCCACCAATATATAGAAATGAAAAACTCTCAATGGTATAAAACAAGAATAGCAGCAGAAATCATCAATAATAACTATAATAACTTTTTAGCCTTAAGAGGCTTTGAGATGTCCTCTTCCGTTGGCCATATTAATGTTATAAACACTGCAAATTATGTAGAGGGAAAGAAACAAATAAAGACACTGAATAAGCTTTTTTATTGGCTTAGACAACAAGAAGAGCTTATTATTTCAGTTAATCACCCTGATAGGTCTTTTAGAGGTTTATCACGAATACCTGATGCACATACTATGATAAATCTTATGGAGGTGGGGAACGGCTCATTTCCTCGTAAATATAAAAATACAGAGATACATTACTTTGATGCATTAGATATGGGATGGTATATAGGTGCTATAAATAGTCAAGACAATCATAGAAATAACTGGGGAGATAGTGATAACCTAACTGCTGTTTTATGCGAAAGTTTAACAGAAGAAAATTTTATTGATGCTATAAAAAACAGAAGAACATATTCTACAGAAACTCGAAAATTAAAACTTATATTTAAAATTAACGACTATTGGATGGGAAGTATACTTTGTACTAGTCCAGGTGAACTGCTAAATTTTTATATTGCAGTAGAAGATCCTATAGTTCCAATAGAAAAACTCCAAATTATAAGCAATAAAAGAAAGATTCTTGCAGAAAAAAACATTGGGAAAGCTCATAGTGCTGGTTGGACTCTATCGTTAAAAGCTAACAATATTGACAACTGGTATGTAGTTAAAGTCATTCATGAAAATGGTAAACAAGGAATTTCTTCGCCTATATTTGTTAAAACTTTTTAAAAAGTATAAAATGGCTGTCTTAAAATAAGAAAATAATATAATGGATTGTATAATTTTTGTTCAAAACAACAATATATTGTATATGAAATGTATTTTGAGGCAGCTTCTGTATATAATAAATTACTATTTAAGAATAGATAGTATTAAGTGAAAATTATAGTTTTATTGAAATATTTATACCATTAATATAAAATGTATTAGTGGTATAAATATTTTAGTAAATTTATAATATCTTTCAGAGGTGACTTTATGTACGAAATTTCAATTAAATGTTCAATTAAAGATGCAGATATGGCTATAGAAAAATTACAATTAGTAGACATTTATAATGTGTTTTATGAAAGTCCTATAGTAGTTACAACAACAGACTATGGATATGATTATTATGAAAATGAAAATGAGTTAACAACTTTAAAAATAATAGTTGAAGATACTGATGATAGCAATTTAGATTACTATTTGAATACAATTAAGAATAGCCTGAATGTTGATAAAGTAGATGTGAAAAAATTACAGTCAGTAAGTCTAAATAACTCATTTGATCCAATTGATTTAGGTAATGGTTGGATAATTGCAGATACTAACTTTGACTCTGGACTTAGTAATAAAATTAACTTTGTATCTCAAGGAGCTTTTGGGACTGGGTTACACGAAACAACCCAAGATTGTTTAAGATTTATCTTAAATAGTGATTTAAAAGGTAAGGATGTATTAGATTTAGGAACTGGTTCAGGAATTCTTTCCATAGCTGCTTCTATAAATAAAGCAGCTAGTATAACTGCTGTTGATATAAGAGACGTTAAACCTGAAATTGAATTCAATGCCAGCTTAAATGGAATAAATAACATTGAGGTGTTAGTAGGTAATGCTCTTAACAATGAAATAAGTTTGAGCAAAAGCTTCGACTACATAATTATCAACATTGGAGGTGAAGAACTTCTGATGTTTATGGAATTCATAAATAAACACATAAAAAACCACGGGAAATTATTGGTTTCTGGGCTAGTAGAGTGGAGTTTCGATAGAGTGATAGAGGAAGTTGTTGCACAGGGATATAAATTGGAGAATAAAAAACAAACTAATGAATGGTGTACCTGTATTTTATCCAGAATATAAATTTGAGCTACATATAACTTTTATAGATATCCATAACTTAAATTTAACTTATACGTAGGAATATGCTGCCAAAACTGAAGGCACATTTAAAAATTTTTTTATCAGTCTTAGTGAAGTGTTTTTAGAAAATCTTAGAGCCTTATATATGTTTGAGCATAGCGAGTTTATATAAGGTTCTTAGATTTTCAAAAACATGAACTTTAGACTGATTAAAAGTTTTTAACGTGCCGAAGTTTGGTAGCATATTCCAGAGTATAAGTTAAATTTCGGGCATGGTTATCTATATTATAATACTTTACTTAAGAAGCTTTTTGTTCTTTCATTTTGAGGATTTGAGAATAGTTCTGAAGGCACATTTTCTTCTATTATCTTGCCTCCATCCATAAATATTACTCTATCCCCTACTTCTCTAGCAAATCCCATTTCATGAGTAACCACAACCATAGTCATGCCTTCAGCTGCTAGTTCTTTCATAACATCTAATACTTCTCCAACCATTTCTGGGTCTAATGCGGAAGTTGGTTCGTCAAATAACATTACATCTGGTGCCATTGCAAGGGCTCTTGCTATAGCAATTCTTTGTTTTTGTCCACCAGACAGCTGGTTCGGGTAATTGCTTGCTTTATCTTCTAACCCAATTCTTTTTAATAGTTCATAGGCAGTTTTCTTAGCATCTTCATCAGATATTCCTTTTACTTTTTTAGGAGCAATAGTAATATTATTTAATACACTTAAATGAGGAAACAAATTAAACTGCTGAAACACCATGCCCATTTTTTGTCTCAATTTATTTATATCTGTACCTTTTTCAGTTATAGAAATTCCTTCAAATACAATCTCTCCATCTGTGGGCTGCTCTAAAAGATTAAGACATCTTAAAAATGTACTTTTACCTGAACCACTAGGTCCAATAACAACTACCACTTCTCCTTTATTTATTTCTATATCTATGCCTTTAAGTACATGTAATTCATTAAACTTTTTTTGTAATCCCTTAACTTTAATCACTTGTTTTCAACTTCCTTTCAAAAGCACTGACAATCTTAGATAGAATAAATGTCATTATAAAGTACATAACTGCTGCAACTATCAGCGGTTCAAATGGTTTGAAAGTATTGCCTCTAACAGTATCTGCATTATACATAAGCTCAGGTATACCTATTATAGAAGCTATAGAGGATTCCTTAATAACCACTATAAACTCATTACCTAGTGCAGGCAATATATTTTTTATTGCTTGAGGTATAATTATATATCTCATGGACATGGCTGGAGGCATCCCTAAAGATCTTGCGGCTTCCATTTGTCCCTTGTCTACTGCTTGTATACCAGCACGAATTATTTCGGAAACATATGCCGCACTATTTACAGACAAAGCTATGATACCAGCTATAACTTCAGGAAGATTAAGGCCTATATGAGGAAGCCCATAGAATACTATGTATAATTGAACTAACACAGGAGTTCCTCTAATAAATTCTACATAAGTTGCTGCTGCGGCATTTAAAATTTTATTCTTAGACAATCTCATTAAGGCAAGAAGTGTACCAAAAATTACACCTAACACTACCGTAAAGAATGATAAAAACATTGTAAATTTTGCACCATTTATAAAAAACAAATAATATATAGATAAAAAACTAAAATCCAATACTTTTTCCTCCCTAACCTTTTCTAAATCATAAGTATTAAATAACAGCATAGACTATAATTTCAAAAAATGTTAGGCATTATAACTGCCTAACATTTTTTGTAGTTATTTTAATTATTCTACTAAATTTGTAGCATCTGTAACAAATTTATCTATGCTCTTATCTTTCTTTAATTTATCTAAGGTCTTGTTAACTTCTTGTACTAAATCTGGAGTTCCCTTTTTAATTGCTACTGCGGATCCTGCTTCTTCTGTATTTAACTTTATATCAGATATAACTAAATCTTTATTAGCATTTATATTTGAAACAGCAACTGGTGATTCAACAATAGCTGCTTCAATTCTATTACTTTTTAAAGCCAACATTAAGTCTGATATTTTTCCAAGAGCTATAGCTTGAGCACCTGAAACTTGCTCCTTAGCTATGTCTTCTTGAATTGACCCCTTTTGAACGCCTATTTTTTTACCATTTAAATCATTAGTTGATTTAATTTTATCCTTATCAGCAGTTCTAACTACTATAGTTTGAACCGCTGTATAGTACACATTAGAAAAGTCTACATTCTTAGCCCTTTCTGGAGTTGGTGTCATTCCTGATATGACCATATCAACTTTTCCTTCATTTAAAGCTGCAAGTAATCCATCAAATTTCATATCTTTCTTTTCAAGCTGAACGCCTAAATCTTTGGCAATTTGCTGTGCAATTTCGATATCAAAACCAACAATTTCATCTTTTCCATTTATAGATTTGTGAAATTCATATGGTGGATAGTCTGCACTAGTTCCAATAACAAGCTTTCCGTTCTTCTTTATTCTCTGCATAACCTCTGATTGTGAATTATTTTGAGCAGTATTTCCTCCGTTATTTTTGTTTCCACAACCTGTAAAAGTGGCCAGTGTTCCCACAACTAATGAAAATGCTATTAATTTTTTTAAAGTCTTCTTTAACATTATAAAATTCTCCCCTACCTTTATAAGAGTTTCTATGTGAAACATTATACATTCATTTATATTATTATACAATACTTTTCATGTGTTTTTTATGAATTAATACACAAAGATTTGCAAGCTTATTCATTTCTAATATATTAAAATTACCTATTCTTAATATCATTACTTATAGATTATTACAATTTCTTAGATTTATTCTCTCTTGAAATATTTAACATTACCAATCATTGATAGTATATCATTTTATATACCTAAAGATTTAATATTGAAACCAATGCAAAAAATAGGACTACATTAAATAATGCAATCCTATCTTTCTAATATACTCATTTTACTTTTCTATTTTAAAAGAACTTTTCAACGAAACTATTCTATTAAATACTATTTTAGTATCACTACCATACTTAGAATCTACATTGAAGTACCCTACTCTAACAAACTGGAATTTATCGTTTGGTTTCGCAGTGCTTATACTTGGCTCTATAAAACCTTGAAGTATCTCTAATGAATTTGGGTTTACTTTATCAAGGAAGGTCTTTCCATCATCTTCATTTTCTCCGTTATCATCTAATATTAAAGGCTCATATAGTCTAAATTCTGCTGGTACAGCATTTTTTGCACTTACCCAATGAATTGTACCTTTAACTTTTCTTCCTGTAAAACCTGTTCCACTTTTAGTTTCTGGATCATAGGTACAGTGTATTTCAACTACATTGCCCTCTTCATCTTTAATTACCTCATTACATTTTATAAAATAAGCTTCCTTTAATCTAACTTCGTTACCTGGAAATAGTCTGAAATACTTTTTAGGTGGATTTTCCATAAAATCTTCTTGTTCTATATATATTTCTCTTGAAAAAGGTATCTTACGACTTCCTAGTTCTGGGTTATCTGTACTATATGGAGCTACGAGCATTTCTACTTCATCCTCAGGGTAATTTGTAATCACCACTTTTAATGGTCTTATTATAGCCATAGCTCTAGGTGTTTTTTTCTCCAAATCTTGTCTTACAAAATGCTCTAACATTTGTTCATCTACAGTACTGCTTGCTTTAGCTACACCAATTTCATTACAAAAATTACGTATTGATTCTGGAGTGTAACCTTTTCTTCTAAGACCAGATATGGTAGGCATACGTGGATCATCCCACCCATCTACAAACTTTTCATCTACTAGCTGCTTAAGCTTTCTTTTACTCATAACTGTATTTGTAAGATTTAATCTAGCAAATTCTATTTGTTGTGGTTGACTTTCCATTTCGCATTCTCTGATAACCCAGTCATATAAAGGACGATGATCCTCGAATTCTACAGTACAAATTGAATGAGTTACTCCTTCAATAGCATCTTCAATTGGATGAGCAAAATCATACATTGGATATATGCACCACTTATCTCCTGTATTATGATGATCTGCATGAGCTATACGATAAATAATTGGGTCTCTCATATTTATATTTGGAGAAGTCATATCAATTTTTGCTCTTAACACCTTTTCTCCATCTTTAAATTCACCTTTTCTCATACGTTGAAAAAGATCGAAATTTTCTTCTACTGTTCTATTTCTATATGGACTATCCTTACCAGGCTTAGTAAGAGTTCCTCTATATTCTCTTATTTGTTCTGCATTTAAATCACAAACATAGGCTTTACCCTTTTTAATTAATAGAATAGCACGATTAAACATCTCTTCAAAATAGTTTGAAGCAAAATGTAATTCATCCCATTCGTATCCAAGCCACTTAACATCTTCTTTAATAGACTCGACATACTCTGTATCTTCCTTAGTAGGATTAGTATCATCAAAACGCAAGTTGGTTTTGCCTTTAAACTCATCTGCTAGTTCAAAATTGAGTACTATTGATTTAGCATGACCTATATGAAGATATCCATTTGGTTCTGGTGGAAAACGAGTAATAACTTCTTTTCTCTTTCCAGATTGCAGGTCCTCTATAATAATATTTTTTATAAAATTTGATTTATTAGTTCTTTCTTCCATGTTTATCCTTCCTTTGCAAATGTCTTATTTATAGTCCTATCCCTTCACTGTTATCCCTAATACTCTCACTTCTACAAGGGGTGAGTTATTAAAATTCTCTAGTTTTAACTAGTCAAGAATTTTATTACTGTACATAGGGGCTGCTGCGTGCTGGATTAGTTCAACTAATATTCGGGCGGCGGCAAAAAACACCCGAATTAGGTTTCGCTTTACGCCATACTGAAATAACTATATCATAAAATTACATTTCTTTCTATGCATTATACATAATTTTCTCTTATTTGGCTAGTTTTAATGTATTTATATATTTCGTTATAATTTTATCTAATTATTATTTTATATTTGATTTAATTCTTCTTTTATATTGTTATATAATTCTTCAACATTATCTCCATTAATTATTTTTGCATCTATAACTGCATATAAATTTTCTGCACAATGACTGCAATGCCCTAGACAAGGTTCTATGCATATATTTACATCAGGATAATCTCTTTCTATTTTTTCAATTATATTTTCCAATCCTTTACTTACATTATTTTCACAAAAAAATATTTCCTTAAACACTTCTATTCCTCCTATAAACTAAGCCTGTATCAGTTTAAGATTTTTTTCAATATTTACTATTTTTATCTTTTTCTATATATTTTATGTTCATACAGGAAGATTACTATACATAATTTCAAAATTATTATTAAATTTCAGCTTCAAAGAAAAATAAATTATTTTTAATAAAAGAAGCTGATTATTAAATCAGCTTCTTTTATATATATTAATTGATATCTTGGCCTTTTATATTTTACTCCAGTACTATCTTTCCATCCATAAGTTTCACCTTAATATGAGAGCCATCTCCAAAGGTATTTAGAAGATATTGTTCAGTAATTTCATCTTCAATATATTTTTGAATAGTCCTTCTCAAAGGACGTGCCCCATATCTATCATCAAAACCTTTTTCTAGTATAAAATCTTTTACTTCATCTGAAACTTCTATAGTCATTCTCTTTTCTCTTACTTCTTCTTTAACTTCTTTAAGCATTAAATCTATTATTTTGTGAAGTTCCTCTTTAGTAAGTTTAGTAAATACAATAGTATCATCTACTCTATTTAAAAATTCAGGTTTAAATATTTCTTTCAATGCATCTTTTACACGAATTTCTAAAGACTCGTATCCACTTTTCCCAAAGCCTATTTCACTAGCTTTAAAATTAGTACCTGCATTAGAGGTCATGATTATAACAGTATTTTCAAAGTAAACAACTCTTCCCTGATTATCTGTCAATCTTCCGTCTTCTAAAATTTGAAGCAACATGTTAAATACATCTGGGTGAGCCTTTTCAATTTCATCTAGCAGGATAACGGAATATGGCTTTCTTCTTACTTTTTCTGTTAATTGTCCTCCTTCATCATATCCAACATACCCTGGAGGAGCACCAATCATCTTAGAAACTGTGTGCTTTTCCATATACTCAGACATATCTATACGAATCAAAGCTTCTTCGCTGCCGAATAATTCACTAGCCAGTGCTTTTACAAGTTCAGTTTTTCCAACTCCAGTAGGTCCTACAAAAATAAAAGATGAAGGCTTTTTCTTTTTTCTAAAACCTAATCTATTACGTCTAATTGCCTTGGAAAGAGCTGAAATTGCTTCATTTTGGCCTATAATTCTCTCATGTAATGTTACTTCTAAATTTAATAGTTTTTTTGCTTCATCCTCTGTTATGCTTTGCACTGGTATTTTAGTCCAAGCTTCGATAACAAACGCAATATCTTGTAATGTTAGTTCTACATTATAACATTCAGCCTCAGTATTCTTAATATTTTCTTCAAGTTTGCATAATTGAACTTTATACTCAGCTGCCTTTTCATAATCATTGCTATCAGCTGCCTGCTTAATATTACTCTGCAGTTCCCTCAACTCTTCCTTAAGTGCCTGTAACTCAACCAATCCCTGATTTTTTAGGTTTGCTCTTGAGCTAGCTTCATCAATTACATCAATAGCTTTATCTGGTAAATATCTATCAGATATATATCTTTCAGATAAATTTACTGCAGCTTCGATTACTTTATCAGATATAATTACCTTATGATAGTCTTCATAATAATTTTTAATACCCTTAAGGATCTCAATAGTCTCTTCAGTAGTTGGTTCTTCAACCAGAACAGGTTGGAATCTTCTCTCTAAAGCAGAGTCCTTCTCAATGTGTTTTCTGTATTCCTCTAAAGTAGTTGCACCGATTACTTGTATTTCTCCACGAGCAAGAGCTGGCTTTAAAATATTAGCTGCATTCATAGCACCACCCTGTGCTTCTCCTGCACCTATTATATTGTGAACTTCATCAATTACTAGAATGATGTTGCCATCTTCCTTAGCCTCTTCTATAATAGCTTTCATGCGTCCTTCAAACTGACCTCTAAACTGAGTACCTGCTACAATAGCTGTGAGATCAAGTAAATATACTTCTGTATTACATAGCTTGGCTGGCACTTGTTTCTCTGCAATGCGAACCGCTAAGCCTTCTGCTATAGCAGTTTTTCCTACGCCTGGCTCTCCTATTAAGATAGGGTTATTTTTTGTTCTTCTATTAAGTATCTGAATAACTCTATCTATTTCTCTGTGTCTTCCAACAACTTTATCAACATTTTTCATCTTTGCTTTATCAGTTAAATTAGTACCATAAGTATCTAAATTTTTTCTTTTCTTCTTTAAGATTTTATTTTTAGTTTTGATTTCTGATTCTTTGCTTTCTTTTAAAGGCTGTTCGCTGCTATTGTGTTTTTCTGTGTTGCCCATATTCTTAGACGTTGGTGTTAAATTACTAAAGAAGTTAATAATAGAATTATTATTTTGTCCATCTACGTCTATATCTTGAAACATTCCACTCATTTGCTCAGATATATTCTCCATCTCTTCTGGAGTAATGCCTGCTTGTTTCATTAACTGATCTATAACTGGTACACCCATTTTTTTAGCACATTCTAGACATACCCCTACCATTTCAGATTTTCCATTTTCAACCTTTGCCGTATATATAGTTGCTATATTTTTATTGCATATAGAACACATCTGCATATAAATCATCTCCATATTATTAAACTTTGCCAGTATTATATAATTCGAATAAAACAAATACTTCACATATTAATATAATAGTTGCATTTATTAAAAAAATTACTGTAAGATAACGTTAATACATTTCATATTTGCTAAACTTATATTTAGAATGGCTTTCTATTATTATAAATATTAAGTTAGTATCAGTCAAATACAAATGTTTATTATAGTTTATTTATAAACAGAATTTTTACCTTCAGGTGGAGTTTTGACTCCACCTGAAGCTTAGAAGTCGTTATCCAGTGACATAGGCGCTCTACTCCCAGTTAAGCAGAGAGCCCAAATCTATGATTTGGTGCGAATCGGTTAAGCAGACATACAAAATCTGCGATTTTGATATGGTTGCTTACTCTGTGAGTACTCCTTTGAAGAGGAGTTTACTATAAAAATGGGAGTATTAGAGCGGGTAGTCATAGGATAAACTTATTATTGATTTTTATGTAAACTTCACTTTATATATATTAAAAATACAACGAAAATATCGAAGCTAAATTAAGTAGATATATTATATAAGACTGTACACTTTAATAGTATACAGTCTTATATTTTTTGTAAATTTTCAACTATTTCACTACTACTAGCTCGTATTCTTGAGTTCCGATTCCTAATTCCTCTCCATGTTGTAATCCTGTTTTCCAATTTGTATTTACATGTATGTGTGTAAATTTGTCATGTCCATGATGATAATGTTTATCTTCTAATATTGACCCACCTATAGCTGGAGCCTTATTTACCAAATCTACACAAGCCTTATCTAATGCAACTGGGTCAAAAGAAGCTGCTATACCTATATCAGGTACAATAGCTATGTCGTTAGCATTCCAACAATCGCAGTTAGGTGAAACATTCATTATGAAGCTAATATGAAAACTTGGCTTATCCTTTATAACTGCATAAGCATATTCAGCAATTTTTTCATTAGCAGTATCTGCTGATTCATTCCATATTACTTGGGCTGAATCAAATTGGCAAATTGCAACACATTGTCCGCATCCTACGCACTTTTCATAATCTATATGTGCTTTTTTGTTATCATCAAAGCTAATTGCTTCTTGTGAACATCCTTTTATACACTGACCACATGCTACACAATTCTCCTTCTTTATTTCTGGTTGAGATGCTGAATGCATTTCTAGTTTTCCGCCTCTTGAACCAGAACCCATACCTAAGTTCTTAAGTGCTCCACCAAATCCGGTCATTTCATGCCCTTTAAAGTGATTCATAGATATTATAACATCAGCATCTGCAATGGCAGTACCTATTTTAGCTGTTTTACAGTACTTAGAATTAATTTCTATTTCTCTATAATCTGTTCCTTTTAATCCATCTGCTATTATAACATTACAACCCACTGTTAATGGATTAAATCCATTTTCAAAAGCAGCATCTAAATGATCTATTGCGTTAGCTCTTCTTCCGCTATATAGTGTATTGGAATCCGTTAAGAAAGGAATACCTCCTAATTCTCTTATTACCTTTACTATTTTTGCAGCATAGTTAGGTCTTATGTATGCTAGGTTTCCAGGCTCTCCAAAATGGATTTTTATTGCTACAAACTTACTTTTAAAATCAATTCCTTCTATTCCAGCTTTCTTAACTAATCTTTCAAGCTTATCCAATAAATTTAGTCCTGGTTTTGTTCTTAGATCTGTAAAATATACCTTTGATTGTTCCATATTTTCATTTCCCCCATATATAAAAATTAATTTGTCTGATGACTACCAACTCTAGGACTCTCGCTTTTCAAGCGGAGATTAAGGGATGGTGCATACAGGATTAGCTCAACTAAATATCAGGTGGAGGTTAGATACCTATCTGATACAAGTTTTACTTTATTAGCAATTTATAGTATACCAATTTTTATGTATAAATTAAAGTATGCACTTATTAAATATATAGTAACCTTATGGAAACCATATCACTTTATTAAATTTTTTATTCATTAATTATATAATATAAGCTTCATCTTATTCTATTATAGTTAGTTCTTTATTATACTTAATATATACTGGAGTATAAGTTAAATTTAAGCGGTGGTTATCTATAGCATGCATAGATAACATTGTAAAATAAAAATCAACAATAAAAAAGCAAGAGACTTTTTGTTGCCATAAAGCTCCTACCTCTCCAAAATCAACTTTTACTAATATGATTAAACCTATTATAAAGACTTCGTATAACACTAATATTTTCCATAAATACACTAACTATATAAGGATCAAAATGTTTTCCTGAATCTTTTATTATAATTTCAACGGTATCTTCAAAAGTAAATGCTTTTTTATAAGGTCTTTTACTTGTCAATGCATCAAATACGTCTGCTATAGCTACGATCCTTGCACTTAAAGGTATCTCCTCACCTTTTTTACCATAAGGATATCCTGATCCATCCCATTTTTCATGGTGTCCACCTGCAATTTCTATACCCATTTTAAATATACTGAGTCCTCTTTTCTTTACGTTTTCCTCTGCCATAGCTAGTACCCTTGCACCATATATAGCATGAGTTTTCATTATTTCATATTCTTCATCTGTCAATTTTCCAGGCTTTAATAATATGTCATCTTTTATGGCTACCTTACCAATATCATGTAGTGGACTAAATCGTTCTATATTATTTATATATTCTATATCTATAATTTCTTTGTATTTTTCTTCATGTGATAACAGTTCTGCAATTTTCTTAGAATAAGCCTTCATACGATTTAAATGATCCCCTGTTTCAGGATCTCTTTCTTCTGTTAAAGTTGCAAGAGCTAAGGTTGAGCTTATAATCATATCTTGGATAAATATATCTTTTTCAATACTTAACATAATACTATTTGCTAATGTTCTTAAGAATCTAATATGTGCCCGGTTATAAACATTTTTAACATTACTTGAAAAAAATATTATTCCTACTGCTTTGTTATCTCTTTTTAAAGGAAATGTTATTGATGATCTAATTCCTTCTTCTAATAAAATTTTATTATATTCTTTAATAGGCTTGCCAGCTTTAGCAACATGTTCTTCTAAATCATTTATTATTCTTTCATTACCACTTTCAATAATTTTTCCTAGACTAGTTTCTTTAATACTTACTTTTAAACCTAATATTCTTTTTGGTAGGTTCTTGTGATGTTTTCCTGAAATAGCATAAGAAGCGTTTATTATCTTCTCATCATTATCCATAAGTGCAATTCCAATGTAAGTATAAGGTATATACTCTATAAAGGATTCAAATATATAATTTAATATATGTTTAAATGGAATATTTTTATTTAAATTTTCTATCAGTAAAATCAAACTATTAAATTCATTAAATATGGTTCTTACTTCTTGAAACATAGGTATAACTTTCTGTTCTTTTGAGGTTGGCACTACATCGTCTAACATACTTATACCTACTTGTTCCATACATTTATTCATTTGATTAATTGGTATAAATAAATTTTTAAGAATGGTTATAACAAATACTAGTAATGATACTAACATAAGAACAGCTAAAAATATAATTATATAAAATATACTTTGAGTTCTTTTTCTGTCATTACTTAATACTATATCTGTTATATTATTGCTATATTGTAATAAAGGTTCATTATTTTCATTTATATATTTTACTGCGTTAAATAATTCTAAAGTGTTATTTGGTTCTTTTATTATAGTATCTATTGAACTATTAAATTTTTTCCATATTTTATCCTTTTTTGAAATAACAGGTTGAAGTTCTTCAAGTGCATTTTTAAAGCTTAAATTTTTGTTATTTAATTGTATATAACCATTTTTTATAGTATTATATTGATTTTCATACTCCTTTCTAGCTTGCTGTAAATCAGTTATTGTGGCTGATAGTTTCTTCTCTAAATCTGATTTATTTTCTTTGATATTTTTATAGTTTTCTATTGATGAATGCAGCTCATAAATACGATTAGCATCTTTAGCCATTATTTGTGTTAACATTCTTTGTTTATCAAGTACATTAATTAATTGTACTTCTGTATATGTATTACTTAAGTTTGCTATTGTTATCAACCATACTATTACAGCAGTGAGAGAGACTAGTGTAATTGATATTATTAAGTTCTTTTTGTAAATTGTAGCAAGAGATTTATTCTTATTAGTTGCCATTATAATACCTCCCTGTCAATGGTTCCTAATTAACATTATACTTAGTATTAGTATTATATCAATAACAAAAAAATGTTTTAATTAGTACAATATACATAACATAAATACTTGTTTATTTCACACAATATTTAACGAGGTGATTCCATTGAAGAAAAAATTTTTAGCTGGTTCAATTTTAAGTTTAATAGTATTTAGTACAACAGCTCATGCTCAAGCTTTATCATACACTGTAGTTCCAGGCGATAGTATGTGGAAAATTGCAGTTAAAAATCAGATAGGTATAAGTGAACTTATATCTGCAAATCCACAAATTAAAAATCCATCTATGATTATGCCTGGTCAAGTTTTATCCATACCAAATATTAATGATGTTAAAGCACTAGAAAATCAAGTTATTACATTAGTTAACGCTCAAAGAGCTAAAGCGGGATTACAACCTTTAAAAGCTAATTGGGAATTATCAAGAGTTGCTAGATATAAGTCTCAAGATATGGCCAATAAAGGCTATTTTAGTCATACATCTCCAACTTATGGTTCTCCATTTAAGATGATGGAATCCTTTGGTATTAGATTTACTGCTGCTGGTGAAAATATAGCTATGGGACAAAGAACTCCACAAGAAGTAATGAATTCATGGATGAATTCCTCAGGGCATAGAGCAAACATTTTAAATCCAAGCTATAACCAAATAGGTGTAGGTTTAGCCAAGAGTTCCAATGGAACGTATTATTGGACTCAGGAGTTTATTAAATCTTATTAACAATTAAAGGTACAGAATTTTCTGTACCTTTAATTGTTAAACTAATAACCATGAGATTTTAATCTAAAACTAGATCTGATGCTCCTGATTTTTCACTATAAATAATTCTTATTTTTTTATTAATAAAATATGTAATTCAAAGTTATCTAGGCCGAATTTATATTTTCATGCTTTTACAGCTGTTTAGGAATTACAGCTACATTATAATTCATTTCTATATTCTTTAATAATGGTTTGTCTACAGTAATTTGTTTTACTTCATCTAAGCTTCTTGCTGTAAACACAACAGTTCCACCTTTTCTGTTATAGAATCCTCCACCAATTAAATATTTAGTAGAAGAAATACTACTGTTATTTACCTTAGCCTTTTTAGTAATTATTTTATCATTATTATCTTTATCTCTATAATTAATGCTGACGAAGATATTATACTTATCCATTATAACAACATCCTTCCCGATCATATGTTTGGGTATCTATTCTTATTATAGCGAACGTTTGTTCTTTCGTCAAGTTTTTCATATTTACCCATTAATATAAGTTATTCGTCGGAATGAAAAAATATGAACAAATATAAAAAAATACATAAAAAAGTTTTTGTTATAAAATTTTACGCACAAAAAAACAGATAAGTATAGCAAATATATGTATTTACCTATACTCATCTATTTTTTATTTTAGAAAATTAATTTAAGTTTCCACTGTATAGATGCTCACAACTTAAATTTAACTTATACGTAGGCATATGTTACCAAAACTGAAGCACATTTAAAAACTTTAGACTGATTAAAAGTTTTTAACGTGCTGAAGTTTGACAACATATGCCGGAGTATAAGTTAAATTTCGGGCGTGGTTATCTATAAGTTACAGAGCTTCATGGAAAGTTCTGCTTATAACTTCCTTCTGTTGTTCCTTAGTTAATCTGTTGAAGTGA
>NZ_JABAIW010000025.1:0-69817 GCF_014231265.1 Clostridium sp. DJ247
TGCGGGGGCAGGACTCGAACCTACGACCTTCGGGTTATGAGCCCGACGAGCTACCAACTGCTCCACCCCGCGATATTTTGGTGCTGAAGACCGGAATCGAACCGGTACGGGTTTTAAGGCCCGCAGGATTTTAAGTCCTGTGCGTCTGCCAGTTCCGCCACTTCAGCATTTATTACTTAGATGTCTTAGCACCTAACAACATAGACAATTATATTATAGAAAAATATAATTGTCAACTATATTTTTTAAAATATATATAATTAAATTTTAAATATAAAAGAGGCCATCTTATATAGCCTCTTTGCACTATAGTATTAATAGTTTGAACTTCTCTTATATCCTTTTCCTCTTGAATCCTGATGTCTCTTTAAATCTTGAAATCTTTCTTCGCTATCTTTTAAAAACTTAGATAACCTATCTTCAAAATTACCTTGAACTTGCTTACCCTTTTCTTTTTGCCAATCTATTTCTGCTGGCTTAATGGTTTTTTTATCTGGAATTGCCTGCTTTATAGATAAACTTATTTTACCATTTTCATCTACTGAAATTACTTTTACTTTTACTTTATCTTGTTCCTTTAGATAGTCCCTTATATTTTTCACATAAGTATCTGATACCTCAGATATGTGAACTAATCCAGTTTTACCATCTACATCTACAAAAGCTCCAAAACTAGTAATGTTAACTACTGTACCCTCTAGTATGCTTCCTGCCTTTAAGGTCATATTAAAAAGACTCCTCCTTAAAATAATAATATTTATATGAATTTAAAATAAAAACTAAGTATTAATTTTTAGTATCTATTACAGGAGTCTCTCCTCGTTTAATGAGACCTAGTCTTTCTCGGGCTAACTTTTCTATATACATATCTGTCTTAGACATCTTAACCTCATCCTGTAACTCTTCATTTTTTTCTTTAATCTTTTGTTGTTCCATCTGTTTTTCAAATATCTCGGCTTTTATGTTATTTATAGTTATTTGCTGACCTATAAAAATATAACAAGCATAACAAAATGCCAAAACATAGATTATGCTTCTCCTTTTAAACTTTTTTTTCATTTATACCCACCAACTTCTCTAAAGTAAGAGATATTAGACTATTATATTTATATTTTAATTTGAATTTCAATTTTCTTCAAGTTATTTTTTATAATTTTTCTTATTTTTTATTTTCATGCTATAGAATATAATCTCCAGAGGGTATAACAATATATTCTTAAGTACTCTAAATATTTTACCTAAAAACTTAAAAATCTTACACTGTGAACGTATAAATATTTTACTAAACAACTTAATATATAGATATACTCCTATAACAATCCATACATATACGTACATACCAATATACGCATAGTTCATATATAATAAGAATATAAATACAATTACCCCTGTAAATGTCCAAAATAAAGTATCTTCTATAAATGTTATTATGTTATTAATATTATTCATCCCTCTTATTAATCTATACAGATCAAAAAGTACTCCAGTTATTATTCCTGCAATAATGCTAAAAATAACAAGTCCAAGTTGTTGATTTATAGATATAACCATAGTTATACTCCTATTTAAATAATCTCGATATTATACTCTCTTTTTGCTTTTTTATTTCACTATTAGTATATATGCAGGAATTTATAGTTCCAACTATTATAACATCTCCATTTTGAACATCAAGCTTATTCATTTTTAAACCTTGCCCTTTTATATTTAGTTTACCAAGGTTAGTATTTAAAACTATTTGCTCTTCATTAAAACTTATTACTTCAATAACACCATTCAAAACTAATCTCTTTCTATTTTCAACATTAAGAGAGCTTTTCTTCTCTTCTATCTTTATTTCTCTCTTTATTTCTTTTTTCTCCATAACATCCCCTCCACCTGTAATAAATATATGCAATACCGATTATTTATATTACTTTTTTTGGGAATTTCAAAAAATAAACAATGCATATATTATATAGGTTTTATATATGATATATGCATTGCTTATAATAATGTTATTCCTCGTCTTCCTGTCCAGATATAATTTCATACATACCCTGAGCATTTTCTTTTGTCACATGCTCTGCAATGTTAACTATTCTTGCCTTTAATGACCTGTTAGCATACTGAATTTCTATAATGTCCCCTTCTTTTATATCTGTGCCTGGTTTAGCTATCTTACCATTTATGCTAACTCTTCCACCTTCACAAGCTTCTTTAGCTACAGTTCTTCTTTTTATAATCCTTGATACTTTAAGATACTTATCTAGCCTCACATTAATTCTCCTTACTAAAATAAAAAACCTAGATTTACACCCAGGTTTTCTGATGGTAATTATTTGTTAACTTTATCTTTGAACTCTTTACCAGCTTTAAATACTGGAACTGTTGATTCTGGAATAGTTATTTCTTCTTTAGTTCTTGGGTTTCTGCCAACTCTTGCAGCTCTTTGTCTTGTTTCAAATGTCCCAAATCCAACTAGTTGAACTTTATCTCCTTTTTCAAGTGTTTCTTCAACACTTTCTATAAAACCTTTTAAAGCTGCTTCTGCATCTTTCTTTGTTAGCTTTGACTTTTCTGCTATGCTTGCAATTAATTCTGATTTATTCACCTTTTTTACCTCCTTAATATTGAGTATGCTTAATCATTAGCATACTAGCTTATTCTTCACTAATTAAAAAAATCCTTCTTTATTTATAGATTTTTTTATACATAAGGGCTAAAACTTACTATTTTTAGCTTCATTCCATAGCTCATCCATTTGTTCTAGTGTCATATCCACCATCTCAATACCTTTTGAATTAGCTACTTGTTCTATGTATGCAAATCTGTTAATAAATTTCTCTATAGTATAATTTAATGCAAACTCAGGGTCTATGTCAAGGAATCTTGCAACATTTACGGAAGCAAATATCAAATCTCCTATTTCTTCTACTATTTTTACCCTTTCTTTACCTTTATATACATTCTTTACTTCATAATATTCTTCTAAAACTTTATCTAAAGCATCTTCAACCTTATCCCAATCAAATCCTACCTTAGCAGCTTTTTTTTGAATTTTTTCAGCTCTTATTAATGATGGTAGACTTTTTGCAACATGTTTTAGCTCATCTGTATAACTATTAAGCCCCTGCTCTTTTCTTTTTATTTTATCCCAGTTAACTAAAACCTTTTCTGATGTATCTGCATTCTCTATGCCAAATACATGAGGATGTCTTATAATCATCTTATTACAAATAGCTTTTATAACATCATTTATATTAAAAAAACCCTCTTCCTTACCTATTTGGGCATGGAAAACTATTTGAAGTAATACATCTCCAAGTTCTTCTATAATTTTATCTTCATCTTCTTCATCAATAGCCTCTAAAACTTCATAACTTTCTTCTATGAGATACTTCTTTAAGCTTTTATGATTTTGTTCCTTATCCCAAGGACACCCTTCCTCTGACCTTAATTTATCCATTATATCTAGAAGATCTTGAAAATCCATAATGGAATCTAGGTTTTTGGGAATGTATATAGAGGTAAGATAGTCAATGTCTTCTTGTCTATCTAGTTCATAAAGTGATATTTTCCTTATACTTTCTAAATCTTTTACTCCGGCAGCCCTAACAAAGTATATAGAAGTATCATCTTTATAGTACTCCATTAAAGCTAATTTTACTTCTGAAGCAATAAATTTGTCGTACACTTGAGTAATTATTATTCCAACTCTTTTATCAAGAATTTGATTTTTTATATCAAATGCATCAATTATTTTAATCCCCTCGATGGGATCTATTTTTAAACTTTCCATCACCATATCTACAAAACTTACTGCAGGCAATATTTCTGTTTCTATAGATTTTTCCTCACAAAGCTTAAGTAAAACACTTACAGATTTTTCCGCCACAAGCGGGTGCCCTGGTACTGCATAAACAATATTTGAAAATTCTTTTTCTTTCTTTATTAAGTCTTGAGCAATTGAGTTATAAACTTCTTCAAAACTCTCACTATTTTCGTATTTTTGGTCATAGGTTTCAAACCTTATACCGCTATCACGCAGATATTGTACTGTTGGATGCTTCTCTGTTCTTAAATAAATTTTATTGGAACCTTTTAATGTTTCTAAAGCACCAATAGTAAGAGCTTCCTTTGAGCCAGGTCCTAACCCAATTATTTTTATCATTTATACTCTCTCCTTTATTTTTTTAAGAATCTGTTTTTTATATAATTATAGTCAAATATTTTAAGTAGAATAACTAATAATGCATATATACCCATTCCTAATAGTACTGAAATAAAACAGGCTATTCTAGTACTTACTGTATAATTATAGACATTCATATAAATAATTACAACACTTATTGTCATTAGCACAGATGCAAAAGCTGGTTTTACAATTATATCAAAATAGCTTAGTTTAATATTTAGTTTGTTTTCTAGCAATTTTGTATTCATAACAGTAGCTACTATATAACCTGCTAAGCTGCCAATAACAGCACCATATACATTAATATTCGGTATAGGAACCAATATATAAGTTACAATTACTTTTATTACACAACCTATCATCAAGTTAACTATAGGTGTTATATATTGTCCTACACCTTGTAAAACAGCAGTAGAAGTCTGAACCATAACTATAAAGGGTATGGATAAAGCCGAATACTGTAATATTTGAAATCCATCAGATTGTCCCGGAAAAATCAAATCTAAAATCGGATGAGCAAGGCTATATAATCCTAATGCAGAAGGTAAAGCAATAACCATGCATAGTTTTACAGCCAAATCAGCTTTATTAATAACTTCTAATTTTTTATTTAATATAAAAGCTTCAGCAATTATAGGCATTAACGATGCACATAAAGCTGCTGAGAGAGTCAATGGAACATTAATCAATATAAAAGCCTTACCTGTAAGTTGTCCATATAATATAGTGGATTGCTTATAAGTGAATCCTGCTTCCAGCAACTTTTGTGGTACTAATGCTGAATCAATAAGACTCATTATACTACTCACAGCAGCACCTAGAGACACAGGTATAGCTATATATAGTATTCTACCTAATATATCTGGGTTATCCTTTATCCTTTTTATCTTAAATCCTTTTCTTATACTAGGATATTTTATTAAAAGGTATATATCTCCAAACAAACCTCCTGCTGCAGCTCCAAGTGCAGCTCCTCCTGCAGAATATTCAATACCATAAGGTAATAGCAGATAGGCAAGTCCAACTCCAACTATCACTCTTCCTATTTGTTCTATTACTTGTGAAACTGCAGTATAATTCATATTTTGTAATCCCTGATAAAATCCTCTAAGAACACTCATTATTGATATAAATATAGGTGCAAAAGCAATAGATACTAATGAATAATAAGATTTGTTATCCCATTTCAAGAAACTTATAATGGGCCTAGAAAATATAAGAAGTGCGGCTGTAAAGCCTGTTCCTAAAAAAAGCATAAGCAACATGGCCTTTCTAAGTACTTGAATTACGCCTTCGTTATCATTTACTGCATTTCTCTCAGATACCATTTTAGATATTGCTACAGGTACTCCTGATGCTAATGCAATAAAAAACATATACAAAGGAAACGACATCTGATAGTATCCTACACCTTCATCACCAATAAGCATTTGTAGCGGCCATCTAAAAAATAAGCCTAAGAATTTGGCCAAAATTCCTGAAATACCCAAAACCAGCGTTCCTTTAACAAGTGATTGTTTTTTCATAAAAATACCCCCGAACCACTAATGTGATAACTACCTTGTGTATATGTTTCTTACTTTAATATCCACAACATAGAAACTTAAAATATTTCTATGTTTATAAATATTTTAATCTAGAGGGTATTATTACTTTATAAATGAATATTTTTTAGTTTCATGTCAATAATTTGTTATGAAAGTAAAATGGAATGGCAGCATAGCTGCCATTGATTATTGTTCCATTTGCTTACCTAAGAAGGATGATGCAGTTTCAGCTAGTTTAACTTCTACATCACTAAATTTTACTCCTTCTTCCCTAGCTACTATTATTACAGCTCCAATTGCATCACCTTCAGCTATTATAGGTGAAACTACTTGTGCTGAATATTTTCCATCTATTTCTTCATCATCATATAAAGCTATTGTTTTATCGCTTCCTTCTCCAAAAGAAACACTTTTTCTTGCTTCTATTATTCTTTCTAAGTCACTACTTATCTTTTTTTCAAAGTATTCTTTTTTTGTTGATCCACTTATAGATATTATACTATCCTTGTCACAAATCATTACAATATTTCCTATTGTTTGTTGAAGTGATTCTGCATATCCTTTTGAAAAATCACTTAGTTCTCCAATGGGAGAATATTTTTTGAGTATTACTCCTCCTTCTCTGTCTGTGAAAATTTCAAGAGGATCTCCTTCTCTTATTCTAAGAGTTCTTCTTATCTCCTTTGGTATAACTACTCTTCCTAGGTCGTCTATACGTCTAACAATACCTGTTGCTTTCATTTATTAGTACCTCCTCAAATATAATATAAATCTGATTTGTATTCATATTATCTTTCTAAATATGAAATTTTATACACAATTGTTATTTAAATTCGATTTACTTATAATAATTAATTTTATCCCAGATGTTATAGTAAAAAGACACACTATAAAATCTGTTTAAATTAAACAAATTTCATAGTGTGTCTTTGTCTTTTTATTATTAAAGCGTATAGTAATCTGATAAACCTTCTACAACAGATATCTTATTGACTGCCATTTTCATAAACTAAAGATTTTTTATCTTTTTATCTACTTTAGCCGCCTTTTTCCATTCATCAAGCTTTTGAGAAAATAATGTGTTCTTTTCTTTATCCTCTAACTGTTTTCTTATTTGATCTTTTACCGTATCTAGCTTCTTAACTGGGTATTCTTCCTTTTTTATGCACTTAATTACATGATATCCAAATTGAGTTTGTACCGGTGCTGATATAGTTCCTTCTTTTAACGCTAATGCTGCATTCATAAATGTTTGATCAAATCCTGAGTTAACATAATTTACAGTTCCTAAGTCTCCTCCCTTATCCTTTGAACCTGGGTCAGTAGAAATTTCTTTAGCAACTTTACTAAAATCTTCACCTTTGTCTAGTCTGTCTTTTACTTTATTAGCCTCATCTTGTGTTTTAACTAATATATGTGCTAAATGTATTGTATTAGGTTTTTCTGTAAATTCATATTTATTAGCATCATAGTAATCTTGTATCTTTTTATCATCTATTTTTACATTTTTAGTTACATTATCATTAAGATTCTTTGCTATTTCTTGCTTTCTTAGCTGAGTTAAAAACATATCCTTAAGTGATGCTTCAGTAAAATTTTGTTGTTTTAGAGCATCTTGAAATTTCTTATCATCATTTCCAAATTGCTGTTTTTTAATATCATCATATTGTTTATCCACTTCAGTTTTTAATTTAGTTTCATCTGGTAAAAGCTTTAATTCTTTAGCTTTTTGATACATAACTTTTTCAATTATCATTTCATCAAGTATTTGTTCTTTTTGAGTTTTTATAGCACTTTTAGCTTCTTCATTTTTATCGTAATTTTCACCATACTGTTGTTTAGCCTGTGCTAAAATCTGCATCATAGCAGGATCTTTATCCAGTTCTCCTCTTGTTATTTTTTCTCCATTAACAACGGCTACCGAACTTTTAGCTATTGCTTCTGGTGTCTTAGCTATCATATTGCAACCAGCCATGGAAAAAGCAAACATAGTTACCATTGCTGCACTGACTAATTTCTTTATACTCTTCACAATGTATTCCTCCACTCTCTTTAATCTTTTCGTACAATACAAAATAATTTTAACACAAAAACATTTTTACTACAAAATTATTTTTCTTCATATGCATTTATCATAGTTTCCATCATTTTCTTAAGGTCTGTAATCAACTCTGCTCTTTTTATATCCTTAAGCTTAAATCCAAATCCAGGTTTTTCTCCTAACTTAAGAACTATTTTTTTACTATACTCTTTAAGAATGACCTGCATAACTTTTTCGTTAACTCTTCCTTGGCTTTCAAATTGGAATATTACCTCATCCTTTCTTTCTTTAATTTCTTCTATACCAAGCTTTTTACCCATGCTTCTTATATAGGATATATTCATTAAATTATACACCGATGCTGGTATGTCTGAGAATCTATCCTCCAATTCTTCTTCTATATCAACAAAATCCTCGTAGGACTCGATACCAGCTATTTTCTTATAAATCTCAATTTTTTGTACTTCATCGCCTATATAGTTTCTTGGAACATATGCATCTACTTTTAATTCTACAGTAGTTTCAACAGGTTCTTGATCTATATCACCTTTAACAAGTCTTATAGTATCTTCTAGCATTCTACAATACAAATCATAGCCTATAGAGGCCATATGGCCATGCTGAGACCCTCCCATCATATTCCCTGCACCTCTTATCTCTAAATCCTTTAACGCTATCTTAAAACCAGATCCAAGCTCTGTGAAATCTTTTATGGCTTTAAGTCTCTTTTCAGCTACTTCTGTTAAAACTTTATCTTTTCTATAGGTTAGATAACAATATGCTATTCTATTAGTTCTCCCTACCCTACCCCTTAATTGATATAACTGAGATAATCCCATCTTATCAGCATCGTATATAATCATTGTGTTTACATTTTGAATATCCATTCCTGTTTCTATAATAGTTGTAGATAACAAAACATCATACTCTTTTTTCATAAAATCTACAATAATATTTTCTAATTCTCTCTCTTGCATTTGCCCATGTGCTACAGCTACTTTTACTTCGGGAATTAATTTAGCAACATAGGCTGCCATGTCTTTAATATTTTCTACCCTATTATATACAAAGTAAACCTGTCCCCCTCTATTTAGTTCCCTTAGTATAGCATCTCTTATAAGTTGATCATTATATTCAACTACATAAGTTTGTACTGGGTATCTTTCTTCTGGAGGCGTCTCAATAACACTTATATCTCTAACTCCAACAAGTGACATATGCAGTGTTCTTGGTATAGGAGTTGCACTTAATGTTAAAACATCTATATTCTTTTTGAGGTTCTTTATTTTTTCTTTATGGGTAACCCCAAATCTTTGTTCTTCATCTACTATTAAAAGACCTAGATCTTTAAATTGAATATCTTTTTGGATAATTCTATGAGTTCCTATAAGTATATCTACTTCTCCATCCTTTACTGATTTAATAGTAGCTTTTTGTTGTGCTGCTGTTCTAAATCTACTTACCATATCTATTTTCACAGGGAAATCAGAAAATCTTTGTACAAAATTATTATAGTGCTGCTGTGCAAGTATTGTAGTTGGAACTAATAAGGCAACTTGTTTTCCATCCATCACTGCTTTAAATGCGGCTCTAATAGCTACCTCAGTTTTTCCATAGCCTACATCACCACATAGTAGTCTATCCATTGCTTTATCTGATTCCATATCTGACTTTATGTCAATAATAGCTGAGAGTTGGTCTGGTGTTTCTTCATGAGGAAATTCTTCCTCAAACTGTTTCTGCCAAACCGTATCTTTAGAGTACTTATATCCCTTTAGCGTAGATCTTACAGCATAAAGTTTAACTAAATCTTCGGCAATTTCTTCGATAGATTTCTTTACTTTTCTCTTTGCCTTAGCCCATTCTGCGCTTCCAAGCTTATTTATCTTTGGAGTCTTTCCTTCAGTCCCTATATACTTTTGCACCATGTCAAGTTGTTCTACAGGTACATATAGCCTATCATCTGAATCATATATTAACTCTAGATAATCCTTTTTATGGCTATCTAGCTCTAATTGCTTAATTCCTTTGTATACACCTATACCATGATTAACATGGACAACGAAATCTCCAGGCTTTAATTCCGTAAAACTTTTTATTTTGCCTACACCTTTTTTAGTTTGTTTATTACTAGATTTTCTCTTTGCTTCTCCAAAAACTTCTTTATCTGAAATCACTGAAACCCTAAGCTCAGGATATTCGAATCCATTCAGTTGACTTCCAAAGGTTATAACAACCTCACCAGGTTGTATATCATGAATAGTATCCTTATATGAACTTTCTATATCTCTATCTCTTAGAGTATCTACTAACCTTTCTCCTCTTGGTCTTGTACCCGAGAGGATCACTATTTTAAATCCTCTGGATTTTTTATCTCTTATATCATCAATAAGCAGATCTATTTGTCCATGATAATTGTGTAAAGTAATTTGCGAGAAATTTACTATGCATTTTGGCGAAAGAAACTTCGTGGACTTAGCAATTGCCTGTAATGTTATACCAGTTTTTTCTTTTAGAGTTTCTATTATAGTTTCCTCATTGATTAAAAGTTTACTTTGAATTGGTAAAATGTTTCCTCTTTCAAGAGCACTTTTATAATTTTCTTCAAATTCAAAATATACACTGTCTAATTTCCCTTTACACCTCTGTACATCATCTATAAGTATAAAACAATCCTTTATATAATCAAAAAATGATGATGGAGTATCATAAAAATATGGTAAAAAACTATCTATTGTTTCAAAGCTCCAATTTTCCTTAAGTAACTCTAAGTTTCTTCCAATTGTTCCTTGTATTTTATCTATAACATCTTTATCTTTTTTATTTTTTAATTTATTTGTAACCTTATTTAAATCCTCTTCTATACTCTTATATCCTTTATCAACTGCATCTCTATCCAAAATAATCTCTTTAGCTGGAAACAATTCAATTTTACTTATTTTTTCTATGCTTCTTTGAGATTCTATATTAAAGCTTCTAATAGAATCTACTTCATCACCAAATAGCTCTATTCTATAGGGTTCTGCAGCTATTGGCGAGTATACATCCATTATCCCTCCTCTTATTGAAAACTGGCCTTTTGCATCTACAATATCTACTCTCTCATAGCCACATTGTATAAGTTTTTCACTTAGATCTTCTAAATTAAGAGTATGGCCAACGGCAACTTTAAAGGTATATCTTCTATAAAGGTCTACAGGAATATAACTGGAAGCTATAGATTCAATAGAAGTAATAATTATCTTTTTACCTGAATCGACCATTTCCCTTATAACTTTTAGTCTTTCCCACCTTAAGTCTCCTGATATAGCATCAATATTATAAAATACAACTTCTTTTGTAGGAAAATAATAAACCTTTGGTACATAAAAATATAGGTCTTCATACAGCTTTCTTGCTTCCACATCGCTATGTGTAAGTATAAGAAGAGGCTTGTCTAATTCATCATACACTCCATTAATGAGGTAGCCTCTACCTGATTCTGAAAGTCCATAAATTCCTATAGGAAATCTTTCTTTATCTATGTTATTAATTATATTATTAAATTCACTACTGGACTTAAGAGGTTTTAGTAACCCATCTAGTCTCATTTTAACAACCACCCTACAAATAATTTATTATTTTTTACTTCAACATTTAAACTGAAGGTTAACATGATAATTAAGGGAATAATTAGTACCTGTTATACATGACTTAAGAACCCGGACTTAATTGGTCTGAGTTCTTAATTTACATATAACAGTTTATGAAAAATATTCCCTATTATATTTATAATTTAAAACTATTAAATTTATTCATAGCTTCATCAATACCATTACTTACAATATATTCTACTACATTCATACCTGCTTTGAATACTTCCTCTATCTGGGTTCTCTCTTCCTTAGAAAACTTTCCTAAAACATGTGACACTAACTGATCCTTAGGCTGTCCCACTCCTATTTTAACCCTTGGAAATATATCACTACCTAAATTAGATATAATATTCTTTATCCCATTATGTCCCCCCGCACTTCCTTGTGACCTTATTCTAAGTCTTCCTACTTCTAAACTTATATCATCATAAATAACTATTATATTTTTATTAGGGATTTTATAAAAGTTCATAATCTCCCGTATACTTTCGCCACTTAAATTCATATATGTACTTGGCTTTAATAGCAATACCTTATTATTTGATATTGTACCCTCTCCATACATCCCTTTAAATTTTTCCCTGTTAACAGGTATATTATACTCGCTGCTTATTAAATCTATAACATCAAATCCAACATTATGTCTGGTATGCTCATATTGTTTCCCTATGTTGCCTAGTCCTACTACTAAAAACATTTTTCCACTCCTAACTAATATAGATGACTTTTAAACGTTTAATAATATATTATACTAAAAACTACAAATAATAAAGAGACTGAAAAGTCTCTTTATTATTTTTTTTCTTTCAAATCTGAAAGTATTATATTTACTTCTATAGTTTTTCCGTTCCTCCAAAGCTTACACTGAACTGCATCTCCAACTTTATGACTGTCTAAAATATCTGATAACTCTTCAAATTTTGTTATCTTTTTCTTATCTAATTCTATTATAATATCTGTTGGTTTAATCCCTGCAGCTGCAGCACCACTCCCTTGAACAACTTGATTTACATATACTCCACTTACACTTCTATCCTCAGATACTACAGTTCCACCATAAATTCCAATAGAAGGTCGTGAAACCTTACCATAATTCATTAATGAGTTTATTATGTTCTTTGCTTCATTTATCGATATAGCAAATCCCATACCCTCTGCATTCTGTTCTACACCGATCTTTAGACTATTTATTCCTATAACTTCACCAGCCTCATTGCAAAGGGCTCCACCACTATTACCTGGGTTTATAGCTGCATCGGTTTGTAGAACCTTATATATCGCTCCTCCGTACTGTATTCTCCTGTTTAATGCACTTACTATTCCAGCAGTAACAGATCCGGCAAATTCCTCTCCCAAAGGATTTCCTATAGCAATTGCAGTATCACCTACTCTAACTTTAGATGAATCTCCAAATTTAGCAACAGGCAAGTTTTGTGCATTTACTTTAATAATTGCTAAGTCGGATTTTGGATCTGTTGCTACTACATTTGCAAGTAGAACTTTACCGCTTGAAAGTTTTACAGATACAGTATTTGCACTCTCAATAACATGATTATTGGTAACTATATATCCGTTAGGATCAAATATTATACCAGATCCACTAGAGTCCTGTGCTTCAAAATAGCCTTCAGTTGTATTACTTATACCTACTACAGCAGGACCAACTGTTTCTGCTACTTTAGTTATAGAATTTTTAGGTACATCTGTGATTTTACTTTGATTATTTGTCTCTTTAGTTTCAGTTAAGGATTGATTATTAGTTATATAATTCTTATTTTCATACTTTTTATTCACAAAATAAGTTCCTGATATTGCTCCAGAGATAGCAGCTACTAATATAAATATAATTCCTCGAAAAAAACTCCTGATTTTAAAATGTCTTTTTTTATTAGTAAACTTTATTTCACCTTCATTAACTTTTATGCTTTCCCATTTAGCATCCTTAATTTCTTTATATCTATTTTCATCATATTTATTTTCATCCATGCAATGCACCTCATAACTCATCATATTAAAGATATTATAATAAAATATTTTTACATAAATATGAACAAAATGTAATTAATCTTTAAATCCTCTTTAGTGTAAATGTAAAGGTAACTCCCTGACTTTCTTTATTTTCCACCCATATATCTTCTCCTAGTTGGGTGAGTATACTTCTTACTATAGATAAACCTAACCCTGTACTCACCTTAGAAGTCCTTGATTTATCAATCTTATAAAATCTATTCCATATATATTTTAAATCTTCATGAGGGATAGTTGGCCCATCGTTGAATATGGATATTATAGCCTTATCACCTTTAACTTTCGTACTTACCCTAATGTTTCCGCCTTCAACCACATATTTTACTGCATTATCTATTAGATTTGTCACTACTTGGGTTATTCTATCTCTATCAGCAGCTACGAAGAGGTTGTTATCATTCATAAGCACATCTACCTTTAATTTTTTATCTTTAATTTTAGTTTCAAATCTTATTATACACAATCTTATAATTTCATTAATATCAACAGATTCTATTCTAAGCTTAAATTGGCCTGCTTCAATTGCTGATAAATCTAGTAAATCATTTACAAGTCTTGTTAATCTTTGAGTTTCCTCATAAGCAACAGATAAATAGTAATTTTCTTTTTCTTTAGGAATTACACCATCTAAAATCCCACCTATAAAACCCTTAATTGAAGTTATAGGTGATCTTATTTCATGAGAAACATTAGATATAAACTCTCGTCTATTCAACTCCACCTCTGCTAATGAATCCGCCATTGAATTAAAAGATTTAGCTAGTTCTCCTATTTCATCTTTTGAATTTATACTTACTCTTTTATCTACTTCTCCTTTAGATATTTTATCAGCTACATAATTAATTTGCGCAAGAGGATTTACAATTATTTTTTGCGAAAGATAATATATTACTATACTAGATATTAAAATAGCAAATACAGCAGAAATCCATATTATTACGTAAACTCTTTTCAATGCACTTGTTAACTCACTTACTGGGGTGTGCATCAATACTGCACCTTTAAATACTCCATTTTCTGATACAATAGGTATTTCAAAAGTATAAACTGGAACTTTAAATATATTTTCGTAAAACCCTTTTCTTTCTACGGTATGTCCTAATCTTAGCTTATCTAAATCACTTGTTAGTATTTGTTTTGATGCAATAAGACTCCTATGATTACTATCTGATACAGTGTATATATAACCATAGTTGTCAACAAGCCATATGGATGAAGATGAAATTCTGGCAATACTTGTCATGATATCACTAATTCTATCAGCTGAAATATTTCTATCTATATATTCCAGTGCTGCAACTCTTATGAACTTATATTCATTTATTAATTCAGTTTTTCTTTGTTCAAAATAGTAACCCTCAAACCAATAGGATAAAAAGGCTGCGGTCATAACAAAACTTACAGTGATAATAGCCGTAAAAGTAGCAACTAGCTTTGAGAATAAGCCCTTTTTCATTTATTTCACCTCGAATTTATATCCAACACCCCATACTGTTTCAATTTGCCAATTAGGTCCACCTTGAAGCTTCTCTCTAAGTCTCTTTACATGAACGTCTACGGTTCTAGAATCTCCTGGATAATCATATCCCCAAACCTCACATAGAAGTTGTTCTCTAGTGAATACTCTGTTTTTGTTATTAGCTAAATAATACAAGAGTTCAAATTCTTTTGGTGGCATTTTTATTTCTTCACCTTTATATACTACTGTATATGAATTTATATCAACTGTTAACTGTTCAAACTTTAATATTTCTCTATTTTCACTATCAATATTATATCTTCTTAGAACCGCCTTAATTCTAGCTAAAAGTTCCTTAGGCTCAAAGGGTTTTACTATATAGTCATCTGCGCCAAGCTCTAATCCTAAAACCTTATCAAAGGTCTCTCCTTTTGCAGTAAGCATAATAACTGGAGTCTCATACTCTTTTCTTATCCACTTAAGTACATCAATACCATCAATATGTGGCAACATTATATCTAGTAATACTAAATCAGGCTTATATTCTAAAAACTCTTCTTCTGCCGCTTTACCATTATGACAAACTCTAGTATCATATCCAGCACTTTCTACATACATTTTTATTACTTCACATATATTTACATCATCATCTACAATTAGAACCTTACCTATCAATCCTTCCATACTCATACCTCCACCAATAATCAAAGTAAAATTTTTAATGTATATATCTAATATAATATAATTTATCATATATTTTATACTTAATAATAGTATATCCTTAAAAAGTTACAAATAATTTACTATATCTAAAATAAAAAGCATGAGGATTTATACTCCTGCATGCTTTTTAATATTATTCATCAAATAATTTACTTACTGAAAGATCCTCATATATTCTATTTATAGCTTCTGCAAATACAGGCGCTACAGATAAAACTTTAAATTTATCTAGTGTTTTTTCTTGTGGAAGATTTATAGTATTTAACATTACTAACTCTTGTATTGCTGACTCTTGTATTCTTTCTATAGCTGGTCCTGATAAAACAGCATGGGTACAACAAGCATATACTTCTTTTGCTCCCATCTTAGCCAACGCGTTAGCACCATTTGTGATAGTTCCTGCTGTATCTATCATATCATCCACTAATATAACAGTTTTGTCTTTAATATCACCTATAATATTCATTATTTCAGAAACATTAGCTTTAGGTCTTCTTTTATCAATTATAGCTATTGGTGCGTGCAATTTATCAGCAAATTTTCTAGCTCTTGTTACGCTGCCAAGATCCGGAGAAACTACTACTACGTCCTCTCTATCACCAAATCCTTTTTCTAAAAAATATTTAGCAAGTATTGGAGCTCCTAACAAGTTATCTAGTGGTATATTGAAATACCCTTGGATTTGTGCAGCATGTAAATCCATGGTTAAAACTCTATCAGCTCCTGCTGCAGTTAATATATCAGCTACAAGTTTTGCTGTAATTGGATCCCTTGCTTTTGCTTTTCTATCTTGTCTAGCATATCCATAGTAAGGAATTACCGCTGTTATTCTACCTGCAGATGCTCTTTTAAAAGCATCAATCATTATTAAAAGTTCCATTAAGTGGTCGTTAACTGGTTCGTTAGTTGATTGAACTACAAATAAATCTCTTCCTCTTACTGTTTCATTAATATCTACAGATATTTCACCGTCACTAAAAGTAGAAACTTTAGAGTCTCCAATAGGTAGTCCTAATATATCTGCTATATCCTTTGCCAACTCAGCGTGGGAGTTTCCTGCAAAAATTTTAATGTTCTTACAATGGGTTATCATTAATTAATCCTCCTAAAATTTATTTCTTTAATCCTTTTTTTTCTACCCAACCTTCGATATTTTTCTGATTAGCTCTTGCTACTGCTAAAGCTCCCTCTGGAACTTCTCTTGTTATGGTTGATCCTGCAGCAATATATGTATTATCTTTAACTTCAACTGGTGAAACTAAGTTTACATTACAACCTATAAACGAGTTATCTCCAATTATAGTTTTATGTTTATTTACTCCATCATAGTTAACTATAACAGTTCCACATCCAAAGTTACATCCACTTCCAACCTCTGCGTCACCAATATAGGTTAAGTGTGAAACTTTTGTATTATCACCTATAGTTGATTTTTTAATCTCAACAAAATCTCCTATTCTAGCATGTTTTCCTATATTACTTTCTGGTCTTATATATGCAAATGGTCCTACTGTAGTATTATCGCCTATTTTGCTTTCTAGTATTATAGAGCTTTGTATTATAATGTTATCTCCTATTATACTATTTTCAATTCTTGAGTTTGGATATAAGGTACAATTATTTCCTATAATAGTTTTTCCTTGTAACATGTTACCTGGATATATTATAGTATCATTTCCTATAATCACATCAATATCTATATAAGTGTTTTCAGGATCAATTAATGTAACTCCATTTTCCATATGGAATTTATTTATTCTCCTTCTCATAACTTTCTCAGCTTGTGAAAGCTGCACTCTAGAGTTCACCCCTATAGTTTCTTCAAAAACTGTAGGTACAGCACCTATTTTTTGTTTTTCACTTTTTAAGATTTCTATTACATCTGTAAGATAGTACTCTCCCTGTGAGTTGTTATTATTTAATTTATTTAAACTATTAAGTAAACTTTCTATATCAAAACAATACATTCCAGAATTTATTTCATTTACTTTTAGCTCAGCTTCACTACAATCTTTATGTTCTACTATTTTATATACTTCTCCATTTTCTTCTCTTACAATTCTTCCGTATCCCTGTGCATTTTCTACTATAGAAGTTAATATTGTAGCTTTACAATTGTTATCTATATGAAACTCAGTTAACTTCTTAATTGTTTCTTCTGTAATTAGTGGAGCATCACCTGTAAATATTACTACGCTTCCACTTTTTCCCTTTAAGAAGTCTTTTGCACAAATAACAGCATGACCAGTTCCTAGCTGCTTATCTTGAAACGAATAACATACATTTCTATCTCTTGTAGCTTCTTTTACTTCTTCTGCGCCTCTTCCTACTACTACGTTTATATCATTTATTTCAGCTTTTCTAATTGTGTCTATTACTACATTTACCATTTCTTTTCCACATGTTTTATGGAGTACTTTAGGTGTAGAAGATTTCATTCTTTTTCCTTCACCAGCTGCTAATATTATAGCACAATTATACATTATAACACCTCTTTGTGGTCATAAACCTACATTTTTCTACTCAATTTTTTTAAAACATTCATTAATATTATATTTTATATAAGGATTATTTTCAACCTCGTACAGAGTTTTTATAAAAAATTTCACTATTTTGCATATCATAAACATGCTTAATATTATATTTAAATTAACTAAATGTTAAAATTAGTTATACATAAAAAATAATTTCTTTATATAAAATATTTTTTTAACACAATAATAAAAAGGAGTATTTCTACTCCTCCTTATTGTTTCTAATTATTCTTCTTCAGTTTCTTCAGAAACAGGTTCTTCTGTTTTTGCTTTTTCATATTCTTCTAAGATTGATTTTTGTATCTTTTCTCTTGTTTGGGTATTAATTGGATGTGCAATGTCTTTGAACTCTCCATCCGGAGTCTTTCTACTTGGCATTGCTATAAAAAGCCCATTTTGACCTTCTATAACCTTTATATCGTGAACTACGAATTCGTTATCAAAGGTTACTGAAACAATAGCTTTCATTTTACCCTCAGCAGCAATTTTTCTTACTCTAACGTCTGTAATTTGCATATAAAATCCACCTCCAAGATGCTTATGTATATAATATTCTCTATATTTTATATTTTTCCTTCTTATTTTTTTAAAAATCAATAAATTTTTTGAAAATTATTTATTTAAACATTTTAGAAGGAAATAGCAAGGCTTCTCCATCTTCATTAATTCCCTTAAAATCTACAATTGATACATACTCTCTAATAAGTTTTTTAGGAATCTCTACATTATCTATTAATACTCCTATTCCTAATAATTCACTATCGAATTCCTTAAGTAGATCTATTATTCCTAAGGCAGTACCACCGGCTTTCATAAAATCATCAATAAATACACATTTACTTCCCTTATTCATAGCCTTTTTTGATAAGGACATACTTTGAATTCTGCCTGTTGTTCCAGACACATAGTTAATGCTTAAAGTAGAACCTTCTGTAACTTTTGTATCTCTTCTTACTACTATAAGCTGCACACCTAATTTTTTTGCTACTTCATAGGCCAATGGAATTCCTTTAGTTTCAACTGTTACTACATAATCAATGTTCTTATCATTAAAAGCTGATGCAAGTATAATGGCTGCTGTGTGAATTATTTGTGGATTAAACATTATGTCTGTCATATATAAAAAATTCCCTGGTATTATTCTATCTCTATTTTTCAAAATAATACATAGTTTTTCAGCAAATTCCTTACTTTTTTCATGTGATAAGCCATATATATACCTTACTCCACCTGCTGCACCAGCTATAGTTTCTATTCTACCTATCTGTAACTTATTTAATGTATCTTTAACCACAACTAAATCCTCACTTATAGTAGATTTTGCTGCATTTAATAGTTCAGTAAATGTATTTAAATTTATAATTTTATTAGGATTTTCAATCAATATTTTTGTTATAGCCGATACCCTTTGATTTCTGCTAAATTTATCCATATCATCACCCATTTATATAAAATTTACGAATAATTTTTAAAAATTATATTCCTATTATTCATATTCTATTCTAAAAGAACCATATTATCAATAGTTTATTGTAATACCTTATATAAAGTAAAAATCTTAAATTTAATTGTTTACTGTGTTTTTTTCCTTTATTTTTGTATATAATTATAAAATGAAGTTATTTATTTAAAGGAGCTGATTTTGTTGGCATTTGATTTCGTAAATGATAAAGGTAAAAAGATATATTTTATAGGTATAGGCGGAATAAGCATGAGTGGTCTAGCTGAAATTTTGCTGCAAAGAAACTTTAAAGTGGAAGGTTCAGATATAAATTCCTCACCAATAATAGATAAATTAGTAAATCATGGTGCTAAAATTAATATAGGACAAGTATCTGACAATATAACATCAGATATAGATATAATTATATATACTGCTGCTATATCTGAGGATAACCCTGAACTTATTAAAGCAAAGGAATTAAAAATACCTCTGTTAACTAGGGCAGAACTTTTAGGATATATAATGAAAGGTCATAAATATAACGTAGCAGTTGCTGGAACTCACGGGAAAACCACTACAACCTCTATGTTGTCGCATATATGCCTAGATGCAAACTTAGATCCTACAATACTTGTGGGTGGTGAGCTAGATGCAATATCAGGAAATGTACGTACAGGTAATAGCGAATATTTTATTACAGAAGCCTGTGAATATAAAAGATCCTTCCTAGAATTTTTCCCTTACGTAGGAATAATATTAAATATAGATGCTGATCACTTAGACTACTATAAGGATATTAATGATATACAAGAAGCATTCATAAATTTTGCAAAACTCATTCCAAATAATGGCTACTTAGTGTGCTGTGCTGATGATGAAAGAATTTCTAAAATAATATGTGAAGCAAATTGTAACATCTTAACTTATGGTATAAATAAGGGTGATATTACTGCACAAAATATAAAGTTTGACGAAAGAGGCTGTGGCGAATTTGATGTATATAAGGGAGACAATAAAATTTTATCCATTAAACTAAATGTTCCTGGCAGACATAATGTTCTAAATGCTCTCGCTACAATATGTGCTTCAATAAGCCTAAATGTTTCAAAAGATAGTATGGTCAACGGACTAAAAAACTTTACAGGCACTCATAGACGCTTTGAAATGAAAGGCTCTAAAAATGGTGTCTCTATTATAGATGACTATGCTCATCATCCAACTGAAATAAAGGCAACTTTGGATGCAGCTAAAAATTATCCTCATAAAAGAATAGTCTGCGTTTTTCAACCCCACACTTATTCTAGAACCTTAAGTTTACTTGAAGAGTTTAGTAAATGTTTTGATGGTGTTAGTGAACTTATATTAACAGATATATATGCTGCTCGTGAAAAAGATACAGGAGTTGTTAGCTCAACTATGTTAGGAGATAAAATTAGAGAAAGAGGAATTAAATGTTCTAATCTTCAAAGTTTCGATAAAATTGTTGATTATCTGAACAATAACTTAAAAAATGGAGATATGCTTTTAACTGTTGGTGCTGGTGATGTATTTAAAATAGGTGAAATATACCTTAAAAATTAAAATATAATGATTAGGTGTAAAATCCTCCAACCTGGTAAATAATATTATTAATTACCCGTTGGAGGTGTTTTTATTATGAGAAATTTTTTAATATCTGCAGTACTAGATATTGTATTAATTTTTAGCTCCTATTTTTTATTTAGAAGCATTATTAGTGGCCCCACAAGACATAGACTTTACGAAAAGTTTTTTGGTTCTTTTGCAAAATTTGTTATCTATACTTTCATTGCTGCAATAGTTATAACTGGTGTTACTGCCTTTATATTATATAGAACCTGGTATATATCCTACATTAACATTGTAGCACCTGCTCTTGTTTCCATATTAGTAGGATTTCTTATATCTACAGTTCCTACTCGAGGAGCTGGAGATGATAAAAGTAAGGATTAAAATTATATTATGATGTAGGGTTCAAGATGGAAAATTTACTAAAAGAGTTACCATCAAAGTAACTCTTCTTTACTCTAAAGTCCTAATTGTATGGCACTAGCATTTAAATAGTACTTGTTGTATATATTCGTAATCCCTTAAGTTATGCTTATTATATAAACCTATAGCTAATTTATGGGTTATTTTACAAATAGTATGATATAATATAAAATATTACATTCCGACTAAATTTTAAGGAGTTGTTAACATGAAAGCAAAATATAGCGATTTGTTTAAAACCATAGTAAAAGCATACTATGAAGATAACTTCGAACAAAGTGTATCTCAAATTATATCTCAGGAAGATGTTGACAAAGATCAATTATGTAGAGTTATATCTTCTTTATGTGGAACAGGAATTACTTATAGTGATAACTTTATTAGTGATTTAAGAAACGCTATATCATCATATAAAGCTGATCATAAAATAGTAAATAAAATTAATTATTGTTCTATGGATTGTGCCGATGTAAATGGTGAAACAATCTGTCAAAAGTCTTGTCCTTTTGATGCCATTTTTATAAGTAAAGAAAAAAACACAAGTGTTATTAATGAAGATAAATGTACCGATTGTGGTTTTTGCGTAGAAGCTTGCCCCACTGGTAGTATATTAGACAGGATAGAATTCATTCCTCTATTTGATTTATTAAAAAGCAAATCTCCTGTTATAGCTGCGGTAGCTCCTGCTATCATTGGCCAGTTTGGAGATAACGTTACTATAGATCAATTAAGGGCTGCATTTAAGAAAATAGGGTTTACAGACATGATAGAAGTAGCGTTTTTTGCAGATATGCTTACTCTAAAAGAAGCTGTTGAATTTAATCGCTTTGTTAATAAAAAAGATGATTTAATGATAACTTCCTGTTGTTGTCCTATGTGGGTAGCTATGCTTAAGAGAGTTTACAACGATATGGTGAAATATGTTTCTCCTTCAGTATCTCCAATGATTGCATCTGGTAGAGTAATGAAGGAGCTAAACCATGATTGTAAAGTTGTTTTTATAGGTCCATGTGTTGCAAAAAAAGCTGAAGCAAAAGAAAAAGATCTTTTAGGAGATATAGACTATGTTTTAACTTTTGCAGAAGTTGAGGATATCTTCGAAGCACTATCAATAAGTCCAATAGATTTAGAGGGAGACCCATCTACAGAATACGCCTCAAGAGGTGGAAGGTTATATGCACGTACTGGTGGAGTATCTGTAGCTGTAAGTGAAGCCGTTGAACGACTATTTCCAGAAAAATATACGTTGTTTAAATCGGTTCATGCAAATGGAGTTAAAGCTTGTAAGGCTATGCTTGAAGAAGCTAAGAACCGTAATATAGATGCTAACTTTATTGAAGGAATGGGCTGTATTGGGGGCTGTGTAGGTGGACCTAAAGCTATTATACCAAGAGAGAAAGGAACAGATCATGTAAATCATATGGCTGAAAACTCCTCAATAAAAGTATCTATAGATAGTGATTGTATGAATGTAATATTAGATAAACTTGGAATAGAATCTACAGAAGATTTTAAAGATGAAGAAAAAATACATATATTTGAGAGAAAATTTTAGGTATATTCTACCTTTATAGATAACCATGGCCGAAATTTAATTTATACTCCGGGGTATGCTACCATGTTTCGTTACGTTAAATATTTTTAATTAGTCTAGAGCTCAAATTTAAGCAGAGAGCCAAAATCTATGATTTTGTGCGAATCGCTTACTCCTCTGACGAAAGGAAGAGGAGTTTCATAATAATACAAAAGAACTTTGATAAACTCGCTATGCTCAAACATATCTAAAGTTCTAAGATTTTTTCTCAAATTTTCGCTAAGACTAATAAAAAATATTTAAATGTGACTTCAACATTGGTAATATACCCCTCCGTATAAGTTAAATTTAGGTTGTGGTTATCTATAACTAGTATAATTAGAACCTTATTATAGCTTTATAGTAAGGTTTTAATGCTGTTATTTCAATTTTTTAAGTGTTTATATTATATACTTTTGGTGATATACTGAAATTTGAGGTGATATTTATGCTAAAAGATATTAAAGGTGCTATATTTGATATGGACGGAACTCTAATCGATTCTATGTGGGTATGGAGTAAAATTGACGCTGACTACTTAAAGAAAAGAAATATAACGTTGCCTAAAAATTTAAAAGAAAATATACAGCATATGAGCTTCAATGAGGTAGCACAATATTTTAAAGATAGATTTAATATACAAGATACCATAGAAGAAATCACAACAGAATGGAATGAAATGGCTTTGTATGAGTACACCCATAATGTTAAATTAAAGCCCGGTGCAAAAGATTTTTTAAATCTATTAAAATCTAAAGGAATAAAAATTGCTTTGGCCACCAGTAATTGTCACCTTCTTATAGAAACTGCATTGAAAAATAATCGTATATATAACTTTTTTGATTCCATAAGTACTACAGATGAAGTTTCCAGGGGCAAGGATTTCCCTGATATATATTTACTCTCAGCAAACCGTCTAAACTTATTACCCGAAGAGTGTGTAGTATTTGAGGATATCCTACCTGCAGTTAAAGGTGCAAAGGCTGCTGGAATGACTGTAATAGGCGTTCATGATCTTTATTCAGATTATCAAAAAAAAGATATAATAGAATTAGCTGATAAGTATATTTGTGAGTACGGAGAACTCACAGAGGTTATATAAAATACCTTATATCGTAAAATAATATTATAATTTTCCTTCCAAGTAGAATATAATGTTATTATATAAATCTTGGAGGAAAATATAATGTTATTTTTTCTTTTCATAGTTCTTGTGGGTTTTTCACTATATGTTTCTTATTACTTCTCCAACAAATTACACAATCAAAGAAAACAGCTTTTACTTCTAAAGTATCAAAATAATGCACTAAAACATAATGTTAAAACTAATGATACTAATGATATAATTATTAAATATATTACCCCTCTTTATAATAGAGGCATTGTCATAACAAATTGTAAGCTTCTACTCTCACCACTATCTAATTCTACTGTACTCAACATTTTAAATGAAAATACTGTCATAGAAATACAAGATAGTGCGGAGGTTAACTACAAACTTTGGTATGAAATTTCCCTTATAACAGATGATAGGACTAACTCCAAGGGTTGGGTTAAATCGGAGCATATTAAATTTTTATCAAATACAGAATTACAGTAAAAATAAAGTAACGAGCAACATTGATAGTTATGCTCGTTACTTTTTTATATTAGACAATCTTTGTTGTCCACTTTTCACAATCCCATATATCTGTAACTACGTCTCTATAAAACTCAGGCTCATGACAAACCAAAAGAATACTTCCTTTATACTCCTTTAGGGCCCTTTTTAACTCTTCCTTAGCTTCAACATCTAGGTGATTTGTAGGTTCGTCTAAGATTAATACATTTGTTTCCTTATTTATTATTTTACATAGCCTAACCTTAGCTTGTTCTCCACCACTTAGAACTACTATCTTACTTTCTATATGCTTTGTTGTTAATCCACATTTTGCAAGTGCAGCTCTTACTTCATATTGAGTATAAGAAGGAAACTCCTTCCAAACCTCTTCTATACAAGTATTATAATTTGATTCTTTACTTTCTTGTTCGAAATATCCATTGTATAAGTAATCACCCAATTGAACTTTTCCAGATATAGGTTTTATTTGTCCTAAAAGACTTTTTAGCAAAGTACTTTTTCCTAATCCATTAGCTCCTACTAAGGCTATTTTATCTCCTCTTTCCATTCTCAAGTTTAATGGTTTTGAAAGTGCAGAATCATAACCTATAACTAAATCCGTTGTTTCAAATATGACTTTTCCTGCTGCTCTAGCTATCTTGAAATTAAATTCTGGTTTTGGTTTTTCTTTTGTAAGTTCTATTCTTTCTATTTTATCAAGCTGCTTTTGCCTTGCCCTTGCCATACCGACAGTTGCAACTCTAGCTTTATTTCTAGAAACAAAGTCTTCTAATTTAGCTATTTCTTTTTGCTGTCTCTCATAGGCAGCTTCTAATTGTTTCTTATTAGCCTCATGTAATCTTATAAAATTATCATAGTCCCCAACATATCTAGTAAGTTGTCTATTTTCCACATGATATATTAGATTAATAACACTATTTAAGAAAGGTATATCATGAGATATAAGTATAAATGCATTTTCATAATTTTGTAGGTATATCTTCAACCATTCTATATGTTTTTCATCTAAATAGTTAGTAGGCTCATCTAAAAGAAGTATATCCGGACTTTGAAGTAAAAGTTTTGCCAGTAAAACTTTTGTCCTCTGACCTCCACTTAAATCTGATACATCTTTATCAAGCCCTATGTCTCTTAAACCAAGACCACCTGCTACTTCTTCAATTTTTACATCTATTATATAAAAACCATTGTTATCAAGTAAGTCTTGAATATCTCCCATATCCTTTAGAAGTTTTTCTAGTTCCTCTGGTGATGCATCTGCCATTTTATCTGTTATGTCAAGCATTTCTTTTTCAAGATCAAAAAGATATTGAAAAGCACCTCTTAGTATGTCTCTTATAGTTTGTCCTTTTTGAAGTTCTGCATGCTGATCCATATACCCAACTCTAACTCTATTAGACCATTCTATTATTCCCTCATCTGGTGCAAGCTTTCCTGTTATTATGTTCATAAATGTAGATTTTCCCTCGCCATTTGCACCTATAAGTCCAACATGTTCTCCTTTTAATAACCTAAAGGATACATCTTCAAATATAGCTCTATCACCAAAACCATGATTTATATTTTTAACCGTTAGTATACTCATGCTTTCTCTCCTTATAACAAAGTAAAATTTATAATTCAACTATCTAATTTTAAAGTATTTATAGGGTTTCGAGCTCGAAACTTAACTTATACGTAGGAATATATTGACAAAACTGAAGCACATTTAAAAAATTTTTTTATCAGTCTTAGTGAAGTGTTTTTAGAAAATCTTAGGAGCTTTGATATGTTTGAGGTACGAGTTTATCAAAGCTTCTTAGATTTTCAAAAACACGAACTTTAGACTGATTAAAAATTTTTAACGTGCTGAAGTTTGGCAACATATTCCGGAGTATAAGTTAAGTTTCGGACGTGATTATCTATAAATTTCTAAACACAATACAGAAATAGTTTAAATTATTATCTATCATTATGTCAAAGGAATTTTAAGTTATATTCATATTAAATGAAATTTTCTTATTATAGTGTTATAGTTAACTTTAAAGCCATGAAAAGAAATAATTTATACTATTAATTTTTTAGTTGTGGTATACTACATAATGAACAAAAACAGGGAGGTAAACTACTAATGGCTTGTAAATTCTATTTATATAAAGGTATGGGCAGAAAAGCTGAGAATGGTCATCCATGGATATATACTAACGAAATAGAGGGATATGACGGCACATATGAGAATGGTGACATAATTGAAGTATATAACTTTAAAGGTGACTTTATTGGTAAAGGATATATAAACGATTGTTCTAAAATTACTATAAGAATGATGACAAGAGACATTAATGAGGAAATAGACGAAGCTTTTTTTAGAAGAAGATTAAGCAGTGCTTGGGAATATAGAAAGAAGGTCATTGATACCTCTAGTTGTAGATTTTTATTTGGAGAAGCTGACTTTGTTCCTGGTTTAATTATAGACAAATATAAAGATTATTATGTGATACAATCCTTAGCTTTAGGAATTGATAGATATAAAGACATAATAGTAAAATTACTTAAAGAGGACTTTGGTGCTAAAGGGGTTTATGAAAGAAGTGACGTAAAAGTACGTGAACTGGAAGGAATGGAACAAACAAAAGGCTTTTTAACAGATTCCTTCGATACTAGGATACAAATTATTGAGAACGGTGTAAAATATAAAGTAGATATTGAAAATGGTCAAAAAACAGGATTTTTCCTTGATCAAAAGGAAAATAGACTAGCTATACACAAAATTTGTAAGGACGCAGATGTTTTGGATTGTTTTACACATACAGGTTCCTTTGCATTAAATGCTGGTATTGCTGGCGCAAAAAGTGTTTTAGGCTTAGATATATCTGAACTTGCTGTAGAAGAGGCCACAAGAAACTCTCAATTAAATGGACTTTCAGATACAGTAAAATTTGAATGCCATAATGCATTCGATGTACTTCATCAATGGGTTAAGGAAGGAAGAAAATATGATGTAGTAATTCTTGATCCACCTGCATTTACGAAATCTAGATCTACTATAAACAGTGCAGTAAGAGGGTATAAAGAAATTAACCTTAGAGGTATAAAAATGGTTAAGCCTGGCGGCTTTCTAGTTACATGTTCTTGTTCACATTTTATGAATCCTGAACTATTTAAAGACACTATTGCTGATGCTGCTAGGGATGCTAGAAGATTACTACGCCAAGTAGAATTTAGAACTCAATCATCTGATCATCCAATACTGTGGAATTCTGATGAATCTTATTATTTAAAGTTTTATATATTCCAAGTTGTTTAGTTTTTCTTAATATTTAAGAGTATATAAGAACTGACTCAAAGATGTTTTTAGTTAGTTCTTTTCTTTTTTTAATGCTCTCTTCTTATAAATCTTTTCTTACAGATATAATTCCCTCTATAAACAATATGAACCAATGGATTACATAACAAAAAGAAGTACTTATATCAATGGTACTTCTTTTATAAAATTACATTATTTTTTATCAAAATATTTATGAAAGCTGCAATTCCTTCCAAACAAAAAATGCTATTATGAATATCATTGCATCCTTAAAATCTCTTATATCAAATCCAGTATCCTTTTTTACTTTATCCAGTCTATATATTAATGTATTTCTATGTACATACAGCTTCTTAGCTGTATCACTTATATTTAATCCACAATTAGCAAACTGCTCTATAGTAAGTATTATATCATTATCAAATTTATCAAACTTATCTTGAAATTTATAGGTTAACTCTGTTTTAACATTATCTCCAAGGTTATAAACTATTCTTTCAAATAGCATTTTATTGTAATAGAAAATGCTATTTTTTAAATTAAGCTTTTTCCCGAGCACCATGCTTTCATTAGCCTCACAGTAAGCCCTAGTTATATCATTATAGCTGCCAATAGGATTTCCTACGCTTATATAACACTTACGATATAAATCAGACATTATAGCATCTTTGATACTCCTAGCGTGTTCTTCTATTTCATTAAATAAACCTATTATAATAATGTTATCTTTGTATATAGCACTCAACACTTGACAACCCACATATAGCTGCCTTATTATTTCCAGTGCCTCTTTTTTATCTCCATCAACATTTACAATAAAAAGGCTGCATCCATTTGATATAAATGGTAATGCTTTTTCTATTCTGTCCTTATCTGTTTCATTCCCCTCTAATATATCTGTTATTATTTGTTCACCATTCTTAAATATATCATTATATTTATTTATAATGATATATTTAAGAAGACTACTATTACTCTCATATTCTTTCAATATATAGAGCTTCATAACTCTATCTGTTAACCGTAAGTTTAAGGATATAGTATCAGAGTTTTTCATATCAAAACCATTATAAAATTCTTGTCCATTATCTTCAATTAAATTAAACTTAATCCCTGTATTTGTACTTAATTCTTGTAGAAAATCTCTGAAACTATTCATACTAATTCCCCCTATAGTACTGTTAACTCTGTATCTTTATCAAAGATATGAATCTTATTTGGATCTAGAGATATCTTTATCTTATCACCAGATTTAGCCTTTGATGTACCATTTACCCTTGCTGTTATACTAGCTTTATTTTTAGATAGATATATATATGTTTCAGCTCCCATTAGTTCTGTTACATCAACATTTGCTTGTATTACGGAGTCTTTAAATTTTATAATATCATCTTCTAAATCACTTATATCTTCAGGTCTTATACCCATTATTATATCCTTGCCAATATAACCTTTTTCTTTCAGTATTTTAGAACTATCTTCTGGCAGAATAAGTTGATCTTCACCAAATATAACTTTAACCCTTCCGTTAACTTCTTCCAATTTGCCATCAATAAAATTCATTTGAGGACTTCCTATAAATCCTGCAACAAATATATTTATAGGATGATTATAAAGCGTTTGAGGAGTATCAACTTGTTGCACAATACCATCCTTCATAACCACTATTCTTGTTCCAAGGGTCATAGCCTCTGTCTGATCATGAGTAACATATATAAATGTAGTTTGTAATCTATTGTGTAATTTAGCTATTTCTGTTCTCATCTGCACTCTCAATTTAGCGTCAAGGTTTGATAGAGGTTCATCCATTAAAAATACTTTAGGTTCTCTTACTATAGCTCTTCCCATAGCAACTCTTTGTCTCTGACCACCTGATAAGGCTTTAGGCTTTCTGTCTAAAAGATGGGATATATCAAGAACTCTAGCTGCTTCCTTAACCTTTTTATCAATCTCATCTTTGGAAACTTTTCTTAACTTAAGTCCAAAAGCCATGTTGTCATATACAGTCATATGTGGATATAGCGCGTAGTTTTGGAAAACCATAGCTATATCTCTATCCTTAGGTGCTACATCGTTTACAAGAGCATCACCAATAAGTAGATCCCCTTTTGATATTTCTTCAAGTCCTGCAATCATTCTAAGCGTAGTAGATTTACCACATCCAGATGGTCCTACAAAGACTATAAATTCTTTATCTTCTATTTCAAGATTAAAATCTTTTACTGCTGTAACATTACCTGAATATATTTTGTATATATGTTTTAATGATAAACTTGCCATTATTAATTCCCCCCAAAACTTTATTTATATAATTATTTTAACATTGGAAAATTTAATTATCTATTCGCAAAAACTCCAAAACCACTAAAATTAATTTGTGAAAAAGTACAAAAAGGAACTTATCTAAAGTTTATTCCTTGATAAATTCCTCTTTTCTTTAATTCTAAATCAATAGAATTTAAAACTTCCCACTTTTTTAAGCTCCATTTAGGTTCTATAAGTAAATCTCTTGGTGAATCTCCAGTTAACCTATGAATTACTATATTAGAAGGTATAATAGCTAAAGACGAACATACTATATCAACATATTCTTCTTGACTTAAAAAACTAAGTTTACCCTCATTGTATAGGTTAACTAAAGGAGTACTTCTCATTAAATGAAGTAGATGAAATTTTATACCTTGTATATCCTGGTTTGCCAGATATTTTACTGTATTTAGCATATCTTCTTTAGTCTCACCTGGCAACCCAAAGATAATATGAGTTACAACATCAATATTTCTTCTTCTTAAGTTTCTTACTGCATCCTCATAAACATTTAAATTGTATCCTCTATTTATATTTTTTGAAGTTTCTTCTTTAGATGTTTGCAGTCCTAACTCTACCCAAGTATAAACTTTTTCATTAAATTCCTCTAACAGATTTAATACTTCTTCACTAAGACAATCTGGTCTTGTAGCTATAGCTAATGCTACAACGCCATGGTGCCTTACAGCCTCTTCATATTTTCTTCTTAAAATCTCTATAGGTGCATATGTATTTGTATATGCTTGAAAATACGCAATATACTTTCCATCCTTCCACTTTTGGCTCATTACTTCTTTTATGGCTTTAAATTGGTCTTCTATAGAAAACTTTCTATCACCTGCAAAGTCCCCAGAACCTCTTTCGCTGCAAAATATACATCCACCTTTACTTATAGTTCCATCTCTATTTGGACAGGAAAACCCTGCATCTAAAGAAATTTTAAACACCTTACATCCAAATTTTTTTCTTAAGAAATAGTTTAAACTATAATATCTTTTATCTCCCCACTGCATATTTATCTCCATAATAATTTTTTATTCTATTATATCATAGTTTCTTCTGCTTGAAATCCTTAAGACTTAATTGCCATTTTCCTATAACATCAGCAGCAGACCTATCTTCTGCCTTTTTAGGTATTACATCAAAATTTAAGTTTTCTTTATCATAGGATGAAAATACTATATCTACCTTATTCATAGGGTACTTTTCTTCAAATTTAAAAGGTATCATATCTCCCCCATCTGCTTTATATACACGAATACATCGACCTAATCCTGCTTTTGAATACTGTACTGCAACAAATTTTTCTGTTGGTGCAAAGGTTATAAACTCCACTTTGGTATCCCTTAGCAAGTCTAAACTAGTAATTTCTTTTCCAATAGGTTTTTCTTTTCCTTTACCTCCAACACCTTTTTGCTGATCTCCACCGTTTTGCTGATCTCCACCTTCTTTATCTGCTTCACCACCCTGATCCGCATCTCCTTGAACAGCCATAGCCTCATCTAGCTTAACCAATGCTATATAGGAATCTTTTTCAAAAGTTGATATAGCTATACTATCCCCACTGTACGAAAAGGTAATAACTCCATATTTACTCTTAGGAACGGATATCTTATTTACATTAGCCTTATCATCTTTAGACAAAGTGTAGTTAGGAATTCCATTAGTATCTATTAGTAAATTTGTATCAACATTGTTTTTATTTCTTAATCTTATCTGATTATTTTGTATAAATGCCTCCTTCTGAACTACATTATTTGTCTCATCTATCTTATAATCTAATCCCTCCTTTTTTATTTTTAGTGAATATTCATCTAAGGTTGCAGATGGATTAGTTAAATCAGCCCTTGTAACTCTCATTTTAAAAAGTCCTGTTTTACCTATTTCACTAGTTTCAGATTGATTATACCCTAAAATTTTAAGATTTTTATTCTCCTGATTAGATGCATTTTTAGATATTTCTTTAGAATAAAATTTTTTAATATTTTCTGTATCATCTTTCATTAAGTATTTCATGTATGTGTCTGCCACATTGGAAGCTGCCTTCATATCAAATGTTTCACTACTTTCCTTGGCTTCTTGCTTTTTACTAGAACATCCCCATAATATGTTTGAAGTAAGTGTCAACATTATTACTATACTTATATTGCATATCCAGCTTCTAGGTCTCATATTCAATTACCTCCATCTATGAAGAATTTATTGACATTAGTTTTCCCTTAAAATAAAAATTTAATTTATAAATCATTATTTTAAGCTAACTTATATATATTTATATGGAGATATTAGCTTGTCTAAGTTATGTTTTAAAAGTCTTTTTTTAAAATCTAAGCAATTTGCTAGGAGGGGTATTATTGAAAAATAAATTAGCTTTAATATTTCAAGTAGGTGCAGTTTTTATAGGAACCATCGTGGGTGCAGGCCTTGCTTCCGGACAGGAAATTACTCAATTCTTTACAGTTTATGGTTATAAAAGCTTTATTGGAATAATACTATGCTGCTTTATTTACATAACAGTGGGATATGTAATTATAGACATAAGTTTAAAATACAAGCTTAACTCATATGATGAATTAATAAAGCTTGTAAGTCCTGGGTTTCTTGGCAGTATAACTAATACTTTTACTACTGTTTTTTTAATAAGCGGTTCTGCTATAATTTTAGCTGGCAGCGGAGCATTAATACATCAATATTTTAGAGTATCAAAATGGTTGGGAATAATAATCATGTTAACAGCAGCAATTATTATTCTTTTTAGAGATACTAGGGGATTAATAGAAGTTAACTCCTTTATTGTGCCATCTTTATTCATAGTTATTGTAACTATATTTATATTGTATATAGCATTTTATAAAGATTTAAATGTATCCTATTTAAAAAGTATACCTCATTATAAAAATAGTTGGCTTTTTTCATCCCTTATTTATGGAGGGTTTAACATATTATGTTGCTCTGGAGTACTTGCTCCCATTAGCGTTGAGATAAAAAATAAAAAGATTCTTTTTACTGGAGTTATTCTTGGTTCTATAGGTCTAACTGTTCTTTCCTTTATAATAAACCTCCTACTTCTTTTAAATGTTCCTTATATATTTAAGTACGAAATTCCATTGTTATATATATCTAATAGATTCGGCAACTTAATTCAAATAATGCTTTTATGCATAATATGGTTGGAAATGTTTTCCACTGAAATATCCGATATTTATAGTGTAGCAAAAAACTTTGAAACTATGTTTAATATTAGCTATAAGAAATCAGTTGTATTAATTATATTAATAGCAATTCCAATATCTCAAATAGGCTTTGTCAAACTAATAAGTTATTTATATCCATCCTTTGCAGTGGTAAGTTTTGTATTTATGATTCAATGTTTAGTTTTTTATTTTAGGCATATGAAATAAAATAACAAGTCAAAGATGCTACGGATATTTTGTGTCAGGCAAGGGTTCCGCTGATAGTTGTGCTATCAAAGGGTTCTGCTGACGCAGCATGACGCAAAATAGACTAGCATACTGACTTGTTATTTTTTTGAATATGCCTTAGAGATAAAAGTTAAGCTATACAACTTTATGTATATAATTATATAATTATATACATAAAGTTCATTTAATTTAGAGGTGTTACAATGCTGAATATTCTTGAAAGTTGCAGGTTATGCCCAAGAAACTGCAACATAGATAGACTTCAAAATAATATAGGTTATTGTAAGTCAAATATAAACGTAAAAATTGCAAGAGCTTCTCTTCATCATTGGGAAGAACCCTGTATCTCAGGGACTAGTGGCTCAGGAACTATATTTTTTTCAAATTGTAATTTGAGATGTGTTTTTTGTCAAAACCACGAAATAAGTTGTGATGGTAAGGGTAAAGAAGTATCCATAACAAGGTTATCTGAAATATTTATAGAACAACAAAAAAGAGGTGCTCATAATATAAACTTGATTACTCCAACACACTATGTACCTCAAATAATTAGAGCGTTAGATTTAGCTAAATCTAACGGGTTAAATATACCTATTCTATATAATACTAATGGATATGAAAATGTAGAAACCATAAAAGCGTTAAAAGGATATATTGACGTATATTTGCCAGACATAAAATATTATAAAGATACATATGCAATTAAGTACTCCAATGCTCCTAATTACTTTTTTTATGCTAGTAATGCTATTAAAGAAATGTTTTCTCAAGTTGGGGATGTAAAATTTAATAGTAAAGGTATTATAGAAAAAGGACTGATAATACGCCATCTTATGCTTCCTGGTCTTTTATTTGATTCAAAAAAAATAATAGATTATATCTATAGTACCTTTGGAGATTCTGTATATATAAGTATTATGAATCAATATACTCCACTGCATAATGCTAATATTTTTGAAGAAGTTAATAAACCTTTAAACCCAAAGCACTATGAAGCTTTAATAGAATACTGCTTAAAAATTGGTATAAAAAATGCTTTTATTCAGGACGACGGCACATCTTCAGAAAATTTTGTTCCAAAATTTGATTTAAGAGGAATATAGAGAAGCTGCACCAAAATACACTTTTATTGAAAAATTTATTAATAGCCTTTCATAATTAAAGATAAACACTATCAGTTTATTGAATTTCAACAAACTGATAGTGTTTTTATTACGTTGAGTATACTTATGAATGCTATAAAAAAACTACATATATTTTGACTTTTAAGGCAGCCCCTTTATATAATATATTAAATCTTATACTTGTCTAATTCAACTTTAAAGGTTTCTGTTATATTTCTAAATTCTTGTATATTATTTATAAGTTTTTTGATTTCATTAGTATAATTAGACACACTAGCACTTACTTCTTCAGAAGAGGCTGAGTTTTCCTCTGCTATTGCCGCTAACGATTCTATGTTATCGTATATACTTGCAATAGAATCCGTTTCTTTGTTTAATTCATTTATTGTCTCTATCATAGATGTTGCTACAATTTGTATAGAATTAGTGGCCTCATAACTTATATCACGAACTGTTTCTAGTGATTTTGTCTCACCTTGAAGTATTTCATATTGATATCCTATTTTTTCAACCAAAATTTTTATTTCCTCAGCAAACATCACTATGTTTGTATTAATTTCCTCCACGGCATCTTTAGATTGTTCTGCCAATTTACGAACTTCTTCAGCAACTACTGCAAATCCTCTACCTTGTTCCCCTGCACGGGCTGCTTCTATAGAAGCATTTAAAGCTAAAAGATTCGTTTGTTCTGATATACCTGAGACTATTGAAACAATGCCAGTAATATCTTTTGCCTTTCCCTGAAGTTCCAGCCCTTTATTTTTAACTTCCTGGAAATTTTCCAAAGTTTCTAAAATATTTTTACTCGCATTATTGACATTTTCATAGCTGTTATTAACTTTTTCCAATGCCTTTTCTAGTTCAGCTTTATTTTCATTTTCGCTATGTACTATACTTTTTAAATTTCGAATATTGTCATTCAGCACTAAGGCAGCACTCTCCGTATTTTGGGCTTGATCTACTGCGCAATCAGCTACTTGTTCAACTACATCGGATATTTCATTAGATGTGTTGTTCATAGCATCTGATATTATATTAATAGTGTTAACAAATGTGCTCATCTCATCTGTAACACCTTTGAACCCAACAAAATCGGCCCTAATACTTTTTTTATGATCCTTTATAAGCTTATATATTTCTTCAAAAAAATCTCCAGTAACAATATCTCCGTCTTCACCAAACTTATTCTCATTAATGTCCTCTAAGCTACTATATATAAGTGATTTAGGTCTCATAAGCATTGAAGTAGATATAAAGGATGCAAATGCTGATACTAAAGATATTGTAACCGCTTTTGGAATGCTATTCATGCCTATTATCAAAATAGAAGATATCAATGATATTATAAAAGTAAATATAGCTATTTTTCCGCCTATATTTTTAATAAAGCCTAGTGATAACAACTTATTAAATTTATAAACTTTTTTATAATATATATCATTTTCGAAGATAAACTTGTATTTTATGAAATTACTACTTCGCTCTAATTCTTCAATCTGAAGCTTTTCATTAAAAAACTTAGCACTTCCCTCTATTAAACCCATTAGATAATCAAACATACCACGCTCTGATTTATATTCAAATACTGCAGTTCTACCTGATACTGGTGTAATTGTTACTAGTGGAGGTTTAGCTCCTGGAAATTTCTTAGTCATGACTACATGCACATCAAACATTGATTTTAAAAATGAGTACAGGTTTTCATGTTGAAAGAATGCAGGAAAATCACTATGGAATGAGTTTATGTTATCTTTTCCTATTTCCCTCCATAAACTACTTATATCTATATTGTTATCCTTTGCTATAATGTTTATAGCTTCTTTAGCTTTTATATCTTCAACGTTTTCTACTGGTGAGAATATTTTAGCAGCTCCCCAACCAACGGAATCCATAGCTTTCTCAACAGTTTCATTGCCGTATAGTTTTTTACAAGTTTTCATCCATGTAGCTACTACAGTACCTTTCATGTTTACTCCTCCTTAACTAACTTTTACACACAAAATTCTTGATATACCATATATAATACATAACAATTAATATTGTTTGTTTTACAATTTATAGTTTTTTATACATATAAATTATATAACATTATAATTACTTTTACAAAATAATTATTTTTCAACAAAGCCTTTACAATATCTATTAAATTCTACTTTATAACACAAAAAAGGAGCTGTCTCAAAACGAATTATTATACAAAATGTTTTGAAACAGCCTTAAAAATATTTTAAAAGTAATAGTTTTTAGAATTTTTTTGGATAAAAAATAGGAATTTTAGTTGTGCATTGAAAAAGAGGACTGCTCATATCGCATATTTATGCATTATGAGACAGCCCCTTTTTATAGTACCTTATAGTTTTATTTCCAGCCTATCTAGCTTTACTAAAACCTTTATATTTCTAATTTCAATAGTTTCTGTTCTTAAGCTTCCTTTATTACTTAAAAGTAAGGCTTTGTTGTTGTCTAGCTTCTTTATTTGCCTTATAACTCTCTCTCCGTTGTATTCAACAAGACAAACTGAATTATTTTCCAACTCATGAGTTATATGTCCAAAGGCTATATCTCCTTTTGATATTCTAAAACCAATCATATCATCATCTTCAATTTCTAAATATAGTACCTTGTCCTGAGCATAGCCCTCTACTTTATTATTTATTAATGGTAGCTGTCTTGAGGCTATTGGTCTATCTAAACTATACTTATATATAGGAACATTTTTTAAAACTGAACCAAATGCTTCATTCCATACTTCATTTATAACTTTTTTTTCTGGTTTAGCGGAAAAATCTTGTTTCTTATCTTCTTGAAAAACCTGCTCTTCAAAGGACATAGTTATATCATTTATATCCTTACCTAAGACCTTCGATATTCTATCAATTAAACTTTGATTTATAACCTTTCTTCCATTCTCAACTTCATTAATAAAGCTTTCAGCAACTCCTAGTTTCTTTGCAAGCTGCTTTTGACTCATTCCAACTCTAATTCTTGTATCCTTTATTTTTTCTCCGACTCTACTCATTGCTTTCCCCCACTTTTACCTACTACGTTTTCTATGCCACTCTCTCTCTTCAATTAAATGTTCAAGTAGGTATTCAAAACTCCAGTCTATGGAAGTTTCTGTTACTACTGCTATAATAGGCCTTATTTTAAAGCCTTCTCGAATACCAATTATCATATCATTAAGTTCTTGATCATCAAAGTTATTAAAAAGAACTACTTTTTCCTTAGGAAGATGAGCGTTATATACTTCTAGTTTTAATCCACTAAGTATATCTTTTACTTTCATCTTCCCCATAGATTCATCTATAACTTTATATATGGGCAGATTATTTTTTGTTAGCAATCCATAAATTAATTGTTTTTCCTCTTCATCTAAACCATAAATAAGAGCAATTTTATTATTTTCCAACAACATCACCCTCTCTTCCTTTAAAGCATTATAATTTTTCAGGTTCAGGGTACTCTTCTCCAAATGTATCTACTGTAACTTCCTCCATGATTTGTTCTTCATAAGGTTTATCACGCAAATCTCTTTTAGTACTTACTATCTCATTAGCTACTTCTAAGCCTTCAGTTAACTTACCAAATGCAGCATACTGTCCATCTAAGTGTGGGGAATCCTCTACCATTATAAAAAATTGGCTTCCAGCTGAGTTCGGATTCATAGCCCTTGCCATTGATAAAACTCCTGTAGTATGTTTTAAAGTATTCTTAAATCCATTAGAAGAAAATTCTCCTCTTATTGAATATCCTGGATCTCCTGTTCCAGAACCTAATGGGCAACCTCCTTGAATCATAAATCCAGGAATTACTCTATGGAATACAAGTCCATTATAAAAACCCTTTTTAATGAGACTTATAAAATTATTTACAGTGTTAGGAGCAATTTCTGGATACAGCTCAGCTTTCATTACCTCTCCATTTTTCATTTTAATTGTAACAATAGGATTCATTAGTCTTTTCTCCTTTCGTATAAACATAAGTATTTACTTAAATTATATCATATTTTATATTATTTACTAATTCTATATAATAATGCTTTTATTAGTTAAACACAAATAATATGTTAACAAGTTATAATTTATTAGCATATGCTGTATAAATTTTAAGTGCCATAAAAAAATGCTTCAGGGCCAAACTCACTTAGTATTACTAATATAATATTATATATAATATGTTGAATACTCCATATAGTAATATCTTCAGTTTTTATATAAATTATGAAAGGTACTATATTTAGTAGAATTTGAGAAACTATAAAAAAAATAACTCTGTTATGTTCCATTGGTATAAATTGATCCCAAAATAAACTATTTATGAGAGTCACATATATAAAGGCTGCTATAAATCCATTTAACTTTATTCTTGCTCCTGCAAGATCCAAAATGTTAACCCAAACAAGCTGTTCAAAGCATCCATTCAAAAATGCAAAAAGAAGGGAATTTAATACTATGTCTCTTAAAGGTAAATTATTCTGCGTATAAGTACTCATGTGGAAATAAACAGATAATATAGTAATCATGAGTAATATTATTATTTCTTTCTTAACTTCCCTAATCTTAGGATCAAAGTATGGCAGTCTTTTACTCATCAAATGTCTCAAAAAAATCCCGAATACAGACCAATATATAACTGCTGCTAACAATGGAAGTTTGATAACATCTGAAACACCTTTTATAGCAAAAGGAAAAAATAGAGCTATAGACCAACCTATGTACTGTTTAATATTTAAATTCTGTTTTATAGGATTAATTCCGCTGTTATCCATAGAGTTCACCTCAAATTTACAGGGTTTATTTCCCCCCTTTAATTATTATATATACTAATTATTCCCCAATAATAGATTATACATCAATTATATTTTCATAAAAATAAAAAACCTAACAGAATTCTGCTAGGTAATAACTTGAAATTTAATACATATAACTTAATCTATTAAATTTAATAGTTTATAACTTAATTCTATTATATCATTACTTTTTAAAGAATTATTTATAACTACTTTTCCACCATTTTTTTTAGTACTTATAATATTACGCTTTATCAGTTGTCTCTTTAATTGTTGTGCAGTTCCTTTACTTCCATCAATTATTGGTACTTTACTAATCAAAATTTCTGAAATAGATTTTTTAATAAATGGATAATGTGTGCATCCTAATACTATAGCTGCTATACCTTCTTTTCCAAAAGGACTTAGTTTTTCTCTTAAATAAGCTTTAACTATTTCTCCCTCAGTTATACCTTGCTCAATTAATTCAACAAGCCCTGGACATGGCAAAGGTTGTATCTCAGCCTGATTTTCATAACTTTTCATAAGATCGTTAAACTTCACTTCTGATAAAGTCATAGGTGTAGCCATTATAATTATTTTCCCTTTTCTTTTATACTCTACTGCTGGTTTCAATGCCGGCTCTATACCTATAACAGGTATATTTGTACTATATTTTTCTCTTATATCAATTATTGCAGCACTTGTAGCTGTATTACATGCAATAACTACTGCTTTAATATTATTTTCCACTAAAAATTCTACAGCCTTAAACGTTAAATTTTTAACTTCCTCAACACTTTTTATGCCATATGGAGCATTCAAAGAATCTCCAAAATAAATAAAATTTTCACCCGGTAGAATTTTAATTGCTTCTTTTAATACACTGATTCCTCCAACACCTGAGTCAAAAAAACCTATAGGTCTGTCATCTACATTCACTTTATCACCTCATCGTGTTATATATGTATATAGTTTATATTATATAGCATAGATTTGTAGTATACAAATTTTAAAAATTAAACTAGTGTTTTTCCATAATTGTCTTAATTAAGCTTTGAATAAATTGTACGTAATCACCAGACACCATATGACAAAATTATAATTTTTACAGAACGTAAATAATAAATTTATAATTTATATTGTATATTTTTAATCATTATATTATAATTATTAATCAAGATATTTTTTTTATTTAAGCAATACTATATAACAAATTGATTAGTCTAAAAATCAAATATTACCATTACTTAATACTTTTTTTTAATTATGAAAGGAGATCTCAAAATGAGCAATTTAAATGAAATTTTTGGATCAAGTGTATTTAATGATGCTGTTATGAAACAACGTCTTCCTAAAGCTACATATAAGGCTTTAAAGAAGACAATCGAAGAAGGACTTCCTCTAGATCCTGCCGTAGCTGATGTTGTAGCATCTGCAATGAAGGATTGGGCTATTGAACAAGGAGCTACTCACTTTACTCACTGGTTCCAACCACTTACTGGTATTACTGCTGAAAAGCATGATTCCTTTATTTCTCCAACTTCAGATGGAAAAGTAATATTGGAATTTTCAGGAAAAGAATTAATTAAAGGTGAACCTGATGCTTCTTCATTCCCTTCAGGCGGACTTAGAGCTACTTTCGAAGCTAGAGGATATACTGCATGGGATTGTACTTCTCCAGCTTTCGTAAAGGATGGATCATTATGCATTCCAACTGCATTCTGTTCATATAAAGGTGAAGCCCTTGATAAGAAAACTCCTCTATTACGTTCAATGGAAGCTTTATCAAAACAGGCTCTACGTGTTTTAAAAGCTCTTGGTAATACTACTTCAAATAAAGTAATTACAACTGTAGGACCAGAACAAGAATATTTCTTAATTGACAAAAAAGATTATGAAAAACGTAAGGATCTTATATTTACTGGTAGAACATTATTTGGTTCACAACCTCCAAAGGGCCAAGAACTTGAAGATCACTACTTTGGTACTATCAGACAAAGAGTTTCTGATTATATGAAAGAATTAGATGAAGAACTTTGGAAGCTTGGAATTTCTGCTAAAACTAAGCATAATGAAGTTGCTCCTGCACAACATGAATTAGCTCCAATTTTCAGTACAACAAACGTAGCAACTGATCATAACCAACTTACTATGGAAATGATGAAAAGAGTTGCATTAAAACATGATCTTGTTTGCTTGCTTCATGAAAAACCATTTGCTGGTGTAAATGGATCAGGAAAGCATAATAACTGGTCTATGGCTACTGATGATGGAATAAACCTTCTTGAACCAGGTAAAACTCCACATGACAATGAACAATTCCTTTTATTCCTTTGCGCTGTTATAAAAGCTGTAGATGAATATGCGGATTTATTAAGATTATCTGCTGCTAATGCTGGTAACGACCACCGTTTAGGTGCTAATGAAGCTCCTCCAGCAATAATCTCTATATTCTTAGGAGAACAATTAGAAGACATACTAGAACAAATTGAAAATGGCGGTGCTAAAACTTCAAAATCTGCTAGTGAGTTAACAATAGGAGTTTCTACGCTTCCTGCACTTCCAAAGGATGCAACTGATAGAAATAGAACTTCACCATTTGCTTTCACTGGAAATAAATTCGAATTCAGAATGGTTCCTTCTTCAGCTTCTATTGCTGGACCTAACTTTGTTTTAAATACAATAGTTGCTGAAATTTTATCTGAAATTGCAGATAGACTTGAAAAAGCTAGCGATGCAAATGCTGAAGTACAAACTATTCTTACTGAAATTGTTAAAAACCATAAGAGAGTTATATTTAACGGAAACGGTTATTCAGATGACTGGGTAGTTGAAGCTGAAAAGAGAGGATTAGCAAATATAAAAACAACTGTAGAAGCAACTAAGGCTCTAATCGCTGAAAAGAACGTTGCTGTATTAGAAAAACATGGCGTATTAAGCAAATTAGAAGCAGAATCTCGTTATGAAATTCAACTTGAAAACTATGTTAAGACTATAAATATTGAAGCGTTAACAACACTTGAAATAGCTAAACGTGAAATATTACCTGCAGTTATTAAGTTTGCAACAAGCCTTGCAGGCTCTATAAACACTATTAATGCAGCAGGTGTAAATGCTGACGTATCAGCACAAACTGAATTATTAACTGAAGTTTCATCATTAACAGCTTCATTGAAAAAGAATATTGCTATTCTTGAAGAATCTGTTGAAAAAGCAGAAAACTTACATGGAGATACTTATGAGCAAGCTGCTTTCTATAGATTTGATGTATTTGAAAAGATGTCTGTTCTTAGAGCAGATGCTGATAAGCTTGAAACTATAGTTGATAAAGAATTCTGGCCATTACCAACATATGCAGATATGTTATTCTACGTATAATTAGTAATAAAGATATTACTTTGATTATATAGAACTCAAATAAAAAACCTGTTAGTTTATGATAGATATATCATAAACTAACAGGTTTTTACATGTTCTTAGTATAATCTCTTAGGTATTGCAGTGTACTAATTATTTTACTCATATACTTAATAATCTCTTAATAAGAAACTTTTTATAGTCATTTCTTTTTTATTATTTATAGGTTTCCATAATTCTATCCTATCTATTTTAGCCATCTTATGAATATTCTCTTTTTTAGCACTTTCACAGGCAGCCACATATTCTTTGCTGCTCCACTCTCTTATAGCATAATTAGTATTTGCTAAAGCTACATGCAAATCCCAATCATCTATATTGCTTCTTACTTCAAAACCATGTAGTTTTAAGGTTTCATTTAATTGTCTAGCTAGCCTAATTATATAACCCTTATTTTCAATTTTGAGGTTAACAGATTTATACGGTGGGTCAAAACATATAGCTCCATTAATTTCAGTTTTAAATTTCTTATATGGTTTTAGCATATCAGAAACTACTTTAGTAAGTTTATCCACATCTGGATCTCCAATGACTTCTAATGTAATGTGTAAAACAGGAATATTCTTATATATCTTATACTTTCTACATATGTTTCTCTGTATATTTTCAATATAAGAATAAGATTCTTTATCAAATAATGCAACTAAGTAATATTTCAATTTTTCTCAATCCCCCAAAGCTCATTGTGTATTGTGTTAAGTGTAATTATACAATATTAAGTACTATTATAACACATAATCCTTGTACATTATATTACATTGTAATTTATTTGAAAATTTTTGTAATAGTTCGTAGTAATATATAGTTATAACATGCTTTATGCAAAATTACATTATATTTATCTATGACTAAATAGTTAATATATGTTTTCAGTATATATTAATTGCTTGATGAAAAAATAATATTGTTAACACTCACAAAATATATTTGGAGGTATATGTTATGACAAATTATAATGATAGTATAGGCTGTACAGTCTTTGAATGTAGATTTCACCATAAAGATGATAACTATTGTACATTAGAAAAGATTCAGGTTACTAAGCACAAATCTAGGGCAGAAACTACTGAATGCACAGATTGTGGAAGTTTTGAAAGGCAATAAGTAAAAGCACCCTTACAGGGTGCTTTTACTTATAATACTTTCTTGATAAGTTAACTATTTTATTATTAAATGAGCATTTTTAATGAATAAAGAGAAATTACATAAACATCCTATCCATATTTTTAAATTTAATGTTAAAATACTATAGAATTATGTTATAATAAAATTTGTGTAATAATGTGAATTTAAGATTGTAATTTTAATATAAATTATTAATTATGGTAAGGATGGATACGGGAATGGATAAATTAGTTATTAATGGAGGTAACCCTCTATTTGGTTTTATAGAAATTAACGGTGCTAAAAATGCTGCTGTAGCAATACTTCCTGCTGCTATTATGGCTAGTACTGGCAGCTGTTTTATAGATAACATACCTGAAATCGAAGATGTACATTGCATTCAAAGAATAACAGAAAGTCTTGGCTGTAAGATAACCATAGGAAAAAATTCAGTTAGCATGGATAGTATTGATATACATAATTTTAAAGCTAATACTGAAGACGTAAGAAAAATGAGAGCTTCTTACTATTTAATTGGCGCTCTTTTAGGAAGGTTTAAAAAAGCAGTAGTAGAACTTCCTGGCGGATGTCCAATTGGTGTTAGACCAATAGATCAACATATTAAAGGATTTGAAGCTTTAGGTGCTAAAGTAGAAATAAAGCATGGCTGCGTTACAGTTGAAGCTGACAGATTAATTGGTACTAATATATTTTTTGATGTAGTGAGTGTAGGGGCTACTATTAATGTTATGCTTGCTGCTACCCTTGCCGAGGGCGTAACAACTTTAGAAAACGTAGCAAAAGAACCTCATGTAGTGGATGTAGCAAACTTTTTAAATAGTATGGGTGCTAATATAAAGGGTGCTGGCACAGATGTTATAAGAGTTGTTGGCGTTGAAAGTTTAAAAGGTTGTTCTTATAGTGTAATTCCTGATCAAATTGAAGCAGGTACATACATGATTGCAGCTGCTGCTTGTGGTGGCGAGGTAACTATAGAGAATGTCATTCCAAAACATCTTGAATCTATTACTGCAAAGCTTATTGAAATGGGTGCAGAGGTAACAGAAAATGGTGATTCTGTTACTGTAAAATCTAATGGAAAACTAAAAGGAGTAAACATTAAAACTCAACCTTATCCTGGTTTCCCTACAGACGTACAGCAACCTATGAGTACACTATTAACTGTTGCTGAAGGAAGAAGCATTATAAATGAAAGTATCTGGGAAAGTAGATTTAAACATGTAGATGAATTAAAGAAAATGGGGGCTAACGTAAAAGTAGAAGGTAGAACTGCCATTATAGATGGAGTAGATAAGCTCACCGGAGCAGTTGTTAAGGCTACTGACTTAAGAGCTGGTGCAGCTATGGTTATAGCTGGTCTTATTGCTGATGGAACAACTGAGGTATTAAGTATCGAACATATTGACAGAGGTTATCCAAACATTGAAGATAAGTTTAGAGAACTAGGTGCTAATATAAAAAGAGTTTCTTGCTCCGATTAATTGTAAATTAAGAATAGGAGACATATATATGATTTTTTGTCCTTTATATAGTGGTAGTAGTGGAAATAGTATATTTGTATCATCTGAAAACACAAAAGTTTTAATAGACGCTGGTCTTCCAGGAAAGAGTATCGAGCAGGCTCTTGTACATATAGGACAGAATGCTAAAGATATTGATGCTATATTTGTTACCCACGAGCATACTGATCATACAAAAGGGGTTGGAGTTTTATCAAGAAAATATGATATTCCTATATATGCAAATGCTCCAACCTGGCAGGCTATGGCTGGTACCGTTGGAAAAATAAAAGAGCATAACATAAAATTCATAGACAGTACTTATGTTAGTATTAAAGATTTAGATGTATCAAGTTATAAAATTTCTCATGATGCAGCTGAACCTTCTGGATATACTTTAATTTCAAAAAATAAGAAAGCTTGTGTGGCCACAGATTTAGGTGTTTTTTCTAACGAAGTAGAAAAATCTTTGGCAGATGCAGATGTTGTTTTACTTGAGTGTAATCATGATGTTCAGATGCTAAAATTTGGCCCCTATCCATATAACTTAAAAAGAAGAATATTAAGTAATGTTGGACATTTATCTAATGATGATTGTGGCAATGCTATAGTTAGTATTACTAATGACAAGTTCAAAAGAGTGATCTTAGGACATTTGAGTAAAACTAATAATTATCCTGAGCTTGCATATCAAACTGTTGTCAATATACTAAGTGATTCTGGAATTAAACTAGATAAAGATTTGCGTTTGACCATGGCAAAGAGAGACATGCCAAGTAATTATGTAGAATTTTAAAGAAAAAGGTGAAGCATATGAAAAAAGCTCTTAACTTACTTGTTAATTCTTTAGTTATAGTTTCTATGTTAACTTTGACATCTTGTGAAAAAATAGATAACTTCAAGTTAAACAACAAAGAAAAAGAAAAAAAAATAGTATTGTCTAAAGAAAAAGAAAATATCTTTGATCTAAATATATACTTTGCTTCGTCTAAAGATAGCAACTCATCTGAGCTTTCAAAAGAAGAAAGAGTTCTAAAAAAAGATGAAATGCTTGGTGAAACCATAATAAACGAACTTATTAAAGGACCTTCATCAAAAAGTAACTTGAAACCAACATTACCTAAAGAAACAAGACTATTGAGTTTTTCTATAAAAGATAACATTGCTTATATTAATTTAAGTAAAGAAGCCAATATTAATATGACTATTATTCAAGAAGAATTATGTATAAAAAGCATGATTTGGTCTGTAACCCAAATTTCTTCTGTTGAAAAAATAAAATTTTTCATAGAAAATAAAGATACAGATTTATGGGGAGGACACTTTAATCTTTCAAAACCTATAGGAAAAGATGATATTGAAAAAGTAAAAAATAAGTAAATACTATTTATGTAAACATTAAAAATTATTGAAAAATATTATAATTTTTATTATAATATTTCAGGTGATATATTTTTAAAATTAAAACATATTATCAAAGGAGAAAATGTTATGAGTTTGTACAAAGATTGGACAGATATGGTTATAGATTTTGTAAAAACGAAAGGTGAAGCTGCATTCTGGAATGAATATGGCTCAATTGAAAAACAAATCTATACAAAGATCTTAGCTGAACATAATGATAGCATTAGTGGCGACATAAAAGAATTAGCTAATAAATTTGAGACTTCAACAGTATTCTTTATGGGATTTTTAGATGGAGTAAATGATAGTCTTGTAGAATCCCTTAATCTTGAAAACTTAGGAGAAGACTCAAACATAGACATTAAGATTAACTTTGAGAAGTTATACTTTAATATGTTAGATGCTAAAGCAGATTATTTATATGGACTTCCTCAATGGGATTCTATATTCTCACCAGAAAAAAGAAAAGAAATTCGTCAACAATGGGTTGCATCTAGAACTGTAGTTAACAAAAACAAGATTGGAAGAAACGATTCTTGTACTTGTGGAAGTGGTAAAAAGTATAAACATTGTTGCGGAAAAAATGCTTAAAATGTATATTAAAACCTTACACTAAAGTGTAAGGTTTTTTACTATAATACATACAAGAAACGAGGAAACCACTGTGAATATATATATTATATGTGTAGGAAAACTTAAAGAAAAGTATTTAAAAGATGCAATTGAAGAATACTCTAAACGACTTATAAGATACTGTAAGTTACAAATAATTGAGCTTCAAGATGAGAAAACCCCAGATAATGCTTCTATAAAAGATGAATTGATAATAAAGGAAAAAGAAGGCGATAACATATTAAAACACATTAAAGACAATATGTTTGTAATAACCTTAGATCTTAAAGGGAAAATGCTTTCTTCCGAAGAGTTATCATACTTCATAACAGATTTAGGAGTGAAGGGTACTAGCAATTTAGCATTTATAATTGGAGGATCCTTAGGGTTATGTGGAAAAGTCTTAAAAAGAGCTAACTTTAGCATTTGCTTTTCTAAAATGACTTTCCCTCATCAACTTATAAGGGTTATATTATTAGAACAAATATATAGAAGTTATAGAATAGCAAATAATGAGCCTTATCATAAATAGCATATATTAATAAACTTCAATTAAGCAGCATTTACCCGCTGACCACTCGCTCTAGCACTCCCACTAAAGCAAAGAACTCTATTTATATTGTCTACTACTTTTAAGATTGAAATAAACATTACAGCTAGCTTATTATAAACTATTATTATAAATAAACATAAATTTTTATTAGGTGATAAAATGAGTAAAATAAATAACGTATCATATTATAAATCTCCTATAGGTTTAATAGAAATAACTGCAGATATTTCTGGTATATCTTCTTTATATTTTATAGATGAACCTGTTAACTTTGAAAATACTAATAGTTATATTAATGAATGCATAAAACAACTAAATGAATACTTTAAAGGAACTAGGAAAGAATTTAATCTAAAACTAAATATTGATGGAACACTCTTTAGAAAAAAGGTATGGAATAAACTTATGAATATTCCATACGGTGAAACCTGTTCTTACTTAGATATAGCAAAAGCAATAGAGAATGAAAAATCTGTTAGAGCTGTAGGTGGAGCTAACCATAATAATAAAATAAGCATTATTATCCCCTGTCATCGAGTTATCGGCTCTGATGGTAGCTTAACAGGCTATGGTGGTGGTCTATGGCGAAAAGAGTGGTTATTAAACCATGAAAGACAATATAAATAATTAATGTATAAAATTACTTTTTATATGAAACTAGGAGGAAACTAAGTTATGGAAACAACATTAATAAAAAGTCTGTATAGAGAAACAAATAACTTTAGTGGAAAAGATGTAAAAATATTAGGTTGGGTTAGAACCATAAGGGACTCAAAGGCATTTGGTTTCATAGAGCTAAATGATGGAAGTTTCTTTAAGAATGTTCAGGTAATATTTGAGGATAGTTTAGAGAACTTTAAAGAAATAAGTAAGCTACCACTTAGTACTTCTCTATTAGTAGAAGGAACTCTTATCCTAACACCAGAATCAAAACAACCCTTTGAAATAAAAGCAAAAAAAATAAATATAGAAGGAAAATCCTCCTCAGATTATCCTCTCCAAAAGAAAAGACATACTCTTGAGTATTTAAGAACTATAGCTCACTTAAGACCAAGAAGTAATACTTTCTCTGCAGTATTTAGAGTACGTTCCTTAGCAGCTTATGCTGTTCATAAATTTTTTCAAGAAAAAGGATTTGTCTATGTTAACACACCAGTAATTACAGGCAGTGATTGTGAAGGTGCTGGTGAAATGTTTAGAATAACCACACTAGATATGCACAATATTCCAAAGGATCAATCTGGAAATATAGACTTTTCACAAGATTTTTTTGGCAGAGAAACTAATCTTACTGTAAGTGGCCAGTTATCAGCAGAAACTCTTGCTTTAGCCTTTAGAAATGTATACACTTTCGGACCAACCTTTAGAGCTGAAAATTCAAATACAGCAAGACATGCAGCTGAATTTTGGATGATTGAACCTGAAATGGCTTTTGCTGAATTAGTAGATTACATGGATGTAGCAGAAGAATTAGTCAAATATATAATAAAGTATGTTTTAAAAAATGCACCTGAAGAAATGGAATTTTTTAATTCTTTTATAGATAAAGGATTATTTGATAGATTAGATAATGTAGCTAACTCTGAATTTGGCAGAATAACTTATACAGAAGCTGTAAGTATCCTACAAAAGTGCGGCGAACAATTTCAATATCCTGTTGAATGGGGAATAGATCTTCAAACAGAGCATGAAAGATATTTAACTGAAAAGGTATTTAAAAAACCTATATTTGTTACAGACTATCCTAAAGATATTAAAGCCTTTTATATGCGAATCAATGGTGATGGAAAAACTGTAGCTGCAGCGGATTTACTTGTACCTGGTGTTGGAGAGATAGTAGGTGGAAGCCAAAGAGAGGAAAGACTTGATGTTCTTGAAAAGAGAATTGAAGAACTAGGCCTTAACAAGCAGGACTACTGGTGGTATTTAGAATTAAGAAAATACGGTGAAACTAAACACTCTGGGTTTGGACTTGGTTTTGAAAGAATTCTTATGTATTTAACAGGAATGTCTAATATAAGAGATGTAATTCCATTTCCAAGAACAACAGGTTCTGCTGAATTTTAGCTTAGCCTTTTATAAATTTTCCTTTTAGTATTGAATAAAGCAAAACTTTTCAAATATTGGTCTGTTAAGTTTTGCTTTATTTATGTATAATGTGTAATATATAAATATTACAAGTTAAATTTTTATCATAATTTTTAAAAAAAATTCATGTAATCGTTCCCGTGTTATTTCAATATTTATTAAATTTCGATAAAATATATAGGTGGGGTATTTGTACTACCGACAGTAACCCCAGGTTAATATGTATTAAATTATAAGGATATGGAAAGGCGGCTTTAATACATGAATCTTGCAAAATTATTTGAATTACAAGAAAACTTAGATAAGCGCATAAAAAAACAACATGGACTTGAGAGCGAATCATTACTTTCAAAAAAAGTTTTAGCGCTACAAGTTGAACTTGCTGAACTTGCAAATGAGACAAGATGCTTTAAATTCTGGAGCGATAAGAAACCATCTAATAAACAAGCTATCTTAGAGGAGTATGTTGATTGCCTACATTTCATCTTAACCTTAGGTTTAGAAAAGAACTTTACTGATATTGTAATTGAACATAGAGATGTTAATTACGATATGACAGCACAATTTTTAAATCTTTATATAGATGTTAACGACTTTGTGGTTTGCTACTCTAAGGATCACTATTTAACTCTGTTTGAAGACTTTTTAAGCCTAGGGAAAAGCTTAGGTTTCTCTTTTAGCGAAATAGAAGAAGCTTATTATGACAAGAACTCTGTAAATCATAAAAGACAAGATGAAGGATATTAGTGTTAAACTTATAGTAATATTCTCAAAAAACCTATGATATTAATATCATAGGTTTTTTATAATAATAAGTAAATATTATGGTTAAAATAAACCTAGGAGGTTGATGTAAATGCTTGGTATAATATCCTCATTAATTGCAGGTGTAAGTATGAGTTTTCAAGGAGTTTTTAATACCCGCTTGGGTGACAAAATAGGCCAATGGGAAACAAATGCTTTTGTGCAAGGTACGGGATTTATCTTAACTCTGATAGTACTTTTCATGTTTGGAAAAGGTAATCTGAAAAACATAAAAAATGCTAATAAATTATATCTGCTAGGTGGTTTGTTAGGCGTAATAATAATATTCACTGTAATGCAAGGTATTAAATCACTAGGACCTACCTGCTCCATTGCTGTAATTTTAGTGGCTCAGCTTACTTCTGCAGCTTTAATTGATGCTTTCGGATTATTTGATACTCCTCAAGTTAAATTTGGTATAACAAAGCTTATTGGGGTTGCAGTAATGATTGTAGGTATACTTATATTTAAATATAAATGTTAACAAAGCAAGGCTGCAGCAAAACTCAGCCTTGCTTTGTTAATATACTTAATTTATTAGACTAATTTAGTATATAGGACTATAATATACTTATATAATTATTACAAGTATACCTTCGGGGGGAATAACTCAATGGACTTTAAGCAAATAGAGGCTTTTATTAATGTTGCTAAATTTAAAAGTTTTTCAAAAGCTGCAAATTCTAGTTTCTTATCTCAACCGGCTGTAAGTTCACACATAGCTAGTTTAGAAAAAGACTTAAATGTTCAACTTTTCGACAGAACATCTAAAGAGGTAATGTTAACACCTGCTGGAGAATCATTTTTAAAATATGCTATAAATATATTAAATACACGGGATAAAGCAATTTATCATTTAGCTAATTTTAATGAATCTGTAGGAGGAAAATTAAAACTAGCTGCCAGTACTACACCTTGTAATACAATAGTTTCTGGACTAATAAAAGAGTTTCATAGTTTATATCCTGATGTATCTTTTAACATTATAGAACAAAGCTCAGGTACTATAGTTGACAAAATTATTAAATTTGATTATGAAATAGGCTTAATTGGAGAGTTAGTTAAAGATGATAGAATTAAGGTCTATGAGTTAACAGCCGATGATTTGGTTCTAATATCTTCTCCCTCTTTAAATATTCCTGATTCTATTACAATAGAATTCTTGTTAAAATATAAGTTTATATTAAGAGAAGAAGGTTCGGCAACTCGTAAGACCTTTGAAGAATCTCTTGAAAAGCAAGGAATTAATACTTCTAGCATAAATATATGTTTCGAGGTAAGTAATTTAGATACATTGTTTCAGTTTGTTAAAGAAGGTTTAGGTGTATCTATAGTATCAAAGCAAGTGTTTAAAAATTATATGTCCTATAATCTTATTAGAGAAAGCACTATAAAAGACATTTCACTAAAAAGGTCTATCTATTTAGTTATAAGTTCTAGAAGAACACTTACTCCCACAGCAAAGGCTTTTTTTGATTTATGTAAACAAAGATTTAATATCAAATAAGGTATCAATTTTCAAAAATTAATTTTACTCTAGCACATATATATTAAGTATTAATATTATAATATATAATGTAATTAATTTTTAGGGAGCGTTAAATGTTTTCTATTAGGAATAAATTAGATCCCAGTTTAAAAGATTCAATAGCAAAAAAACAATATAAGACATATAGAGTAATTATTTATTGTAAAAGCATACCCGAATCAATAGAGAAGAAAATACCATCCTATAAAGGAACTATTATTCATGTCATCCCTCTTATCAATTGTGTATGTGCAATTCTTTCTCCAAATGCAATAGATAAGGTTTCAGAGTTTCCTCAGGTGGATTATATAAGTTTAGATTTTTTTGCTATACTATGTGGAAAAGCTGTTCTTTCATCTAATGGAGTATTATTTCAAGAAAAATATAAACTTACAGGTAAAAATATATGCATAGGTTTAGTAGATACTGGTGTATATCCTCATCCAGATTTACTGAATCCTCATAATAAGATAAAAGCTTTTTTAGATATTATAAATAAGTATCATTATCCTTATGACGATAACGGTCACGGAACTTTTATTAGCGGTATACTTTGTGGCAGTGGATATTTATCTAAGGGTATGTATAAAGGCGTTGCTGAAAATAGCTCCCTATACGCTATAAAAGCATTTAACAGCATAGGAAAGGGATATGTTTCAGATATTCTATTTGCTATACAAACTTTACTAAGCGAAAAGGATAGCTATAACATTAAAGTTATTTGCTTGCCCTTTGAACTTACATTTAATAATCACTTTATTATATCTCTTTTCTCCAATTTATTTGATATAGCTATAAGGAATAATATAGCAGTTGTGGTCCCTGCTGGTCATAATGGAAACAATGAAGGCAGCATTAGTGGTATTGCAACTCTAGGTAACTGTATTACTATTGGTGGAGTAGATACCAGTAGTAATATAGTTAAGCCCTATATCTATTCTTCCTCAGGACCTTTAGGTACTTTAGAAAAACCTGATTTAGCAGCTGCAGCTGTGGACATATGTTCAACTAATTCAAACAAAAAATATATATCGGAAAAAAATGGAGTAAAAATATATCCTCAAGCATTAGATACTCCTTATACAGTCTACTCTGGTACCTCATGTGCTGCAGCATATATAAGCAGTATTTGTGCACTATTGTATGAAAACAACCCTAACCTATCCTTTAAAGATATAGTATCTCTTTTAAAAGTATCCTGCAACTTAACTGAACTATCTAAGTGGATTCAGGGTTCAGGTGTATTAGATTTAGGCAAATTGCTTCCTTGAAATTAATTTATAGTAATAAAAAATATTTAATTTATTATAATAAATAAGTAATGGTATCAAAGTATATTTAAAATATACAAATTATATGTTAATATATTCTAGAACATACTAATTCTCAGATTATTTTGAAAACACAGGAGGTAATGTTATGTTAAGTGAAAAACTAAAGAGTGCCATAAACGGCCAAATAAATTATGAACTTTCTTCTGCTAATGTCTATCTTGCAATGCAAGCTTATTTTTCTGCCAATGACTTAGATGGTTTTGCGAATTTTTTTAGCGTACAAATTCAAGAGGAAAATTTTCATGCTATGAAATTCTTTAATTATTTAAACCAAATGGGTGGAAGAGTTTTAGTTGACTCGCTTCCAGCTCCTAAAAATGATTTTGAATCACCACTTCATGCCTTTAAAGAAGGCTTAGCTCATGAAAAAACAGTAACTGAGCGAATTTATAACCTAATGAACATTGCTACTGATGAAAGAGAACATGCAACTATAAGCCTTTTAAAATGGTTTATAGATGAGCAAGTAGAAGAAGAAAATACTTTTAATGCTATAGTTAAAAGACTTGAAAGAATTGGTGAGGACTCTACAGCTCTGTATATATTAGATAAGGAGCTTGCAGCTAGAGTATTTACTCCACCTACAACTCAATAGATATCTTATGTCCTTTATAGGCTAAAACATAAAGTGAAACTTGAATCAGATGGGGTTTGTCTTACGAATCCAGGGACGTAGCTGCTCTTTACTCCCAGTTAAGCAGACATACAAAATCTGCGATTTTGATATGGTGGCTTACTCTGTGAGTACTCCGCTGAAGAGGAGTTTCCTATAAAGATGGGAGTATTAGAGCGGGTAGTCATCGGATAAAATGTTAAAAAAGTATTAGACTAACAACTTATAAATTCATTAGTCTAATACTTTTTTACTTAATCTTTATTAGTTATTCTTTATTTAACACTTGAGCATTTAACTGCACTCTATAATATAACGCAGCCTTCTTTAAAAGCTACTTTATGTAATAATATAATATATGTATTATAAAAATCTATTGGTTAAATTTCTATTTAGTACATTTTTATACAATTATTCTGCATATTTGCCCATATTTCTAAACTTTTCGTACCTTCTTTGCAACAACTCATCTATGGATTGCTTTTTTAACATACTAAATCCATCTATTAATTCTCTTTTTATTAAGGCTGACATTTTGTCTACATCCTTATGTGCTCCACCTAATGGTTCTTTTAATACTTTATCTATAATGCCAAATTCATTTAAATCTTTTGCAGTTATCTTCATAATTTCTGCTGCTTCTTTTGCTCTTGACGAATCTTTCCACAATATACTTGCAAATCCCTCTGGGGACAATACTGAATATACAGCATTCTCCATCATCCAAACTTCATCAGATACAGCAAAGGCTAAAGCACCACCACTGCCACCTTCACTTATGATTATAGATATAATTGGTGTTTTTAAAGATGACATTTCTAAAAGATTCTTTGCAATAGCCTCACCTTGGCCTCTCTCTTCAGCACCTACTCCTGGATAAGCTCCCTGTGTATCTACAAAACATATAATAGGTCTATTAAATTTCTCTGCCTGTTTCATAAGTCTTAAGCCTTTTCTGTAACCCTCTGGGTTAGGAGATCCAAAATTTCTCTTGATTTTTTCAGCCGTATTTCTTCCTTTTTCATGTGCAATTATAGTTACAGGTACCCCATCTAATAAAGCTATCCCTCCCACTACGGAAGAATCATCACCAAAGCATCTATCACCATGAAACTCTACAAAAGAATCAAATATTCTTTCTATATAATCAAGAGATGTAGGTCTTTCAATCATTCTTGCCAAAGTCAGCCTTTCCCACGCAGTTTTATTATCAAACTTTTTGCTTATCATTTGCTGTACTTTTTCTAATTTTTCCATATGAGTAGCTTCCTTTCCTTAGAAAATCTAAATACCTCTAAACTATCTGTTTCTACTATGAATAGACAATATTTTTTTAATTGTGGCTTTTAGTTCACTTCTAGGAACTATATTATCTATAAAACCATGTTCTAATAGAAATTCTGCTTTTTGAAATCCTTCCGGAAGCTTCTGTCTTATAGTTTGCTCTATGACTCTTTTTCCTGCAAAACCTACTAATGCTCCAGGTTCTGATAGAATAATATCTCCAAGCATAGCAAAGCTAGCAGTAACTCCTCCTGTAGTTGGATCCGTTAGAACCGTTATATACAGTAGGCCCTCATTACTAAGCCTACCTAATGCAGCACTTATCTTAGCCATTTGCATAAGTGAAAACATTCCCTCTTGCATTCTTGCACCACCAGAAGTAGTAAAAATAACCAATGGTAGTTTAAATTGTATAGCCTTTTCAATTGCTCTAGTAATTTTTTCTCCTACAACTGACCCCATGCTTCCCATCATGAAAAAACTATCCATTACACAAATTATAGCATCTTCTCCACCTATTTTACCACTTCCAGTTATTACTGCATCATTTATTCCTGTGTTTTCCTGAATTTTATTAATTTTTTCTTCATATTTATCAAAATTTATAGGATTTACTGGCTTCATACTTGCATCAAATTCGCTAAAAGTATCCTTATCCATTACTAGTTCTATTCTTTCTCTAGCAGTCATCCTAAAATGATGCTTACAATAGCTACATACCTTATTGTTATCTTTTAAATCATTCTTATATAATACCTGACCACAACTTTCACACTTTACCCACATGCCATCTGGAATACTTGGTTTCTTTTCTGTTTCCTCTTCATTCTTTCTTAATGCTTGTTGACTTACGGTTATATACTTAGTCTTTTTAAATAAATTATTAAACAAGTTAAATTACCTCCAGTCAAGGATTATAATAAATTGCTATGAAACATCAAACTTACTTTCAATAAACTTTGTATTATAAGTTCCTTTTATAAATTCCTCACTATTTATAAGTTCAAGTTGAAAATCCACATTAGTATGAACACCCTCTATTATGAATTCTCCTAATGCTCTTCTCATCCTACAAATAGCTTCTTCTCTTGTCTTTCCATAGGTAATAAGTTTTCCTATCATTGAATCATAATAAGGTGATATTGTATATCCTGAGTAAACTGCACTATCTACTCTTACATTAAAGCCTCCAGGCACATATAAATCCTGAATCTTTCCTGGGCAGGGTCTAAATCCATTACTTGTATCTTCAGCATTTATTCTACACTCAATAGCATGACCACTTATTCTTATATCTTCCTGTGTGAATCCTAATCTTTCTCCTGCAGCAATTTTTATTTGTTCCTTAATTAAATCTATACCTGTAACCATTTCTGTAATAGGATGTTCTACCTGAATACGAGTATTCATTTCCATAAAGTAATAGTTTCCACTAGCATCTAGTAAAAATTCTATTGTTCCTGCATTATTGTAGTTAACAGCCTTAGCTGCACGCACTGCTGTTTCCCCCATTGATCTTCTGAGCTCTTCTGTCATAACAGGACTTGGAGCTTCCTCAAGAACTTTTTGATTTCTTCGCTGCATAGAACAATCTCTTTCACCTAAATATACCACATTACCAAAGCTATCACCTAGTATTTGTATTTCTACATGTCTAGGTTTTTCAATAAACTTTTCTACATATATTGTATCATCTCCAAAAGCTGATTTTGATTCTGCCTTAGCATTTTCATAAGACCTAATTAAATCAACCTCTTCACGAACAATTCTAATTCCTCTTCCGCCACCACCTGCTGAGGCTTTAATCATTACAGGATAGCCTATTTTCCTTACTACATCTAACAATTCCTGTTCATCTTTTATGGCACCGTCTGATCCTGGTACTACTGGCACCTCTGATTTAACCATAATTTCCTTTGCATTAGACTTATTTCCCATATTTTCAATACAATCGAAATCTGGACCTATAAAAGTAATATTACATTCCTTACACATCTTTGCAAACTTACTATTTTCAGATAGGAATCCAAAGCCTGGATGAATAGCTTGTGCTCCAGATAAAACTGTTGCACTTATTATATTTTGTATGTTTAGATAACTATCTTTTGCTGCTGCGGGACCTATACAGATTGCTTCATCAGCCATTTGAGTATGTAGTGCTTCTCTATCTGCTTCTGAGTAAACAGCTACGGTCTCTATTCCCATTTCTCTGCAGGCCCTTATTATTCTAACTGCTATTTCTCCCCTATTGGCAACTAATATCTTATTAAACACCTTTAAAACTCCACTCCCAATACTCAAATTTATCCTATCATAAACGTTATTTCTGCTTCTGCAGCCTTCTTATCATCTACATAAGCCACTGCACTTCCTATTCCTGCTGGCCCTTTTATCTTTACAATTTCTATTTCTAATCTCAATACATCTCCTGGTAATACTTTTTTCCTGAACTTCGCCTTATTTACTCCGCCTAGAAATGCTATCTTACCTTTAAAGCTTTCTTGACTAAGAATAGCTACAGCTCCAGCCTGAGCTAAAGCTTCTATGATAAGAACTCCTGGCATAACAGGTTCAGTAGGAAAATGTCCCTGAAAAAATTGCTCGTTAACTGTTACATTTTTATATGCTACAACTTTCTTGCCAGGTTCCATATAAGCTACTTTATCAATCAATAAAAAAGGATATCTGTGAGGAAGTATCTCTTGTATCTCCTTTGATCCAAGATTAACATTAAAATCTGAGTTTTCCATTTGTACTCCTCCTAATTAATATATCATAAAAAATTATACATAAGGTAATATTTATCAAAAAATTAACAATAAAATATGTTTATTCTTGAACTCTTACCTTAAACATTGGCTGACCATACTCAACCATTTGTTCATTATTTACTAGAATTTCTACAATTTCTCCATTGAACTCACTTTGTATTTCATTCATAAGCTTCATAGCTTCTACAATACAAAGTACATCTCCCTTTTTAACCTTAGAACCTACACTTACAAAAGAAGGCTTATCAGGACTGGAGGAACCATAAAAAGTTCCAACAATAGGAGAAATAATTTCTTTTATATTCTCATCTTCAACCTTAGCTTCAACTTTTTTGCTTAAAAGCTCTGTTACCTCTTCGCTTTTAATTTCATTATTTACAGCACTAACAACATCTTCATTTACTGAAGGTATACCACCTGCTTCTTTTTCAATAAATTCAGTACCTTTTACAGGTACTGTAAGAGCTTGCTCTCCCTGTTTTCTCATAATTATAGATATACCTTGCCAATTTACCTCTAAGTATCCTAGCTTAGAGTCATCCATAGTTTTTATCATTTCTTCAATAGCTTTAAAATCCATATTATTCACCCCATTTTTTTAATAATATAACTGCATTATGTCCGCCAAACCCCAAAGAGTTTGACATAGCATACTTAAGCTCTGCACTTCTACCTGAGTTAGGTACATAGTCAAGTTCACACTCTTCATCTTGCACTTTATATCCTACAGTCGGAGGTATAAAACCATTCTCTAAAGCCTTAATGCAAGTAATAGCCTCTATAGCTCCTGCTGCACCTAATAGATGTCCTGTCATAGATTTTGTAGAACTTATAGGTATTTGCTTTGCAAAATCTCCAAATACTCTCTTTATTGAAGCTGTTTCGAATTTATCATTAACTGGAGTACTTGTTCCGTGTGCATTAATATAAGAAACTTCTTCTTTGTTTATTCCAGCCTCTTTTATAGCAAGTTCCATAGCTCTTGCTGCACCTTCTCCTTCTGGATCTGGAGAAGTCATATGGTAAGCATCACAGGTTGAACCGTAACCAACTAATTCAGCATATATAGTAGCTCCTCTTTTTTCAGCATGCTCTAAGGATTCTAGTACTAATATTCCAGCACCCTCCCCCATAACAAAACCATCTCTTTCCTTATCGAAAGGAATTGATGCTCTATCAGGATCTGTACTTTTAGATAAAGCAGTTAGAGAAGTAAATCCTGCCACTGATAATGGTGTAATTGAAGCTTCTGTTCCTCCTGCAATCATTATATCAGCTATATCATTTTGAATTGAACGGTAAGCTTCGCCAATTGAATTTGTTCCTGTTGCACATGCCGTAACTACTGTTGTACATATTGCTTTAGCACCAAACTTAATAGCTATATTACCTGCTGCCATATTGCTTATAATCATTGGAATAAATAGTGGATGTACTCGGTTAGGTCCTTTTTCTAAAAGAGTTGTTTGTTCCTTCTCTATAGTTCCAAGCCCACCAATTCCTGAACCAACTATAACTCCAAATCTTTCTTTATCTAAAGCTTCTATATCTAATTGCGCATTCTCTACAGCTTCAATTGCTGATGCCATAGCAAATTGACAAAATCTATCCATTCTTTTTGCTTCTCTTTTATCCATATATTTTGTAGGCTCAAAATCCTTAACTTCTGCAGCAACTTTTACTTTATAATTTTCTGTATCAAAAGCCTTAATAAAATCTATACCATGAATTCCATTCTTAATATTATTCCAAAATACTTCTACATCATTTCCTACAGGAGTTATAGCTCCTAATCCTGTAATTACAACTCTTTTTTTCATGTTACTTTCACCATCCTTTAATAGAATCTACATAACCATTCCGCCATCTACATTTATCACTTGCCCTGTAATGTAATCTGAGGCTGGAGAGCATAAGAATACTACAATATTTGCTACATCTTCTGCAGTACCAAATCTTTTAAAAGGTATATTTCCTAGGGTGGCTTCCTTTACTTTATCTGATAAGACTTCTGTCATATCCGTTTGTATATATCCAGGAGCTACAGCATTTACATTAATCCCCCTAGAAGCTAATTCTTTTGCAGCAGACTTTGTTACACCTATTATACCAGCTTTAGCTGCTGAATAATTTATTTGACCTGCATTACCAGTTACTCCTACTACTGATGATAGATTAACTATCTTTCCACCTTTTTGTTTTACCATTATAGGAGTTGCATGTCTTATACAGTTAAATGCTCCTTTTAAATTTACTTGTATTACTTTATCAAAATCTTCTTCCTTCATTCTAAGAATTAAACCGTCCTTAGTTATTCCTGCATTGTTAACAAGTATATCTAATGTTCCAAAAGTCTCTACAGCCTTCTTTATAATAGTTTCTGCCTCAGCAAATACTCCAACATCTCCTTGAACTGCAACAGCTTTGCTGCCCAAAGCTTCTACTTGTGTAATTACTTCTTCTACTGATTTTGCATCATTTCTATAATTTAAAACTATATTAGCACCAAGTTCCGCTAATTTAAGAGCTATAGCCTTACCTATTCCACGACTAGCTCCAGTAACTATTGCTGTTTTTCCCTTCAAACACTCCATATATGCTTCTCCCTTCTACTTCTTCAATTTTTCTATAGTAGTTTTTAAGGATTTTAAGTCTTGCACATTTAAAATTAAAGCTTTTCTATTAATTTTCTTAATAAATCCGCTTAATGCCTTACCTGGTCCAATTTCTACAAATGTATCTACACCCATATCTATCATAGTTCTTATACTCTTTTCAAAAAGTACTGAACTCATAACCTGTCTCTTTAAATATGGCTTTATATCTTCTGTATTTTCTACAACCTCACCAGTAACATTAGTTACTACTGGAATATTACTCTGTTTTATATTAACACTTTTAAGCTCTTCCTCAAGTCTTTCAGCTGCTGGTTTTAACATTGATGTATGAAAAGGTCCACTAACTGTAAGCATGACAGTTCTTACTGCCCCCTTTTCTGTACATTTTTCACAAGCAGCCTCAACAGCCCTTACTTCTCCAGCAATAACAATTTGACCTGGGCAGTTCAAATTTGCTGGTTCCACAATACCTATATTTAAACACTGGTTACATGCTTCTCTAACTAGCTCTTCATCTAATCCAAGAATAGCAGCCATAGTACCTACACCTTGAGGTACAGCTTCTTGCATATATTTTCCCCTTTTTTTAACTAACTTTACAGCATCACTAAAGCTTAGAGATCCGCTATATACTAATGCGGAGTACTCTCCCAAACTTAATCCTGCAGTAATATCTGCTACTATCCCATTTGCTTCTAATGCTTTTAAAGCGGCAATGCTAGTAGTTAGTATTGCTGGTTGAGTATTTTCTGTACTATTTAATTGTTCATCAGGTCCTTCAAAGCACATTTTACTTATAGAAAATCCCAAAGCATTATCTGCATCTTCAAATACTTCTCTAGACTCTTTTATATTATCATATAATTCCTTTCCCATGCCAACAAATTGTGCTCCTTGACCTGAGAATAAAAATGCTATTTTACCCATATATACCTCCCAAATTACTCTCCATGAAACATTTTTTCTACTTTTTTCAAATATAGCTCTGCTTCGTTAAATATTTCATCTATTATTTCCTTACAACTTTGTTCCTTGCAAACAAGTCCTGCAATCTGACCTGCCATTACAGAACCATTATCAATATCACCCTCACGAGCCGCTTTAGAAAGTGCACCTCTTCCAAGTTCTTCATACTTATCTGCACTAGCACCTTCTTTTTCCAACACCTGAAACTGTCTGACTAACTTATTTCTTAAAACACGAACTGGATGACCAGTTGTTCTACCTGTAACTTGAGTGTCTATATCCTTAGCACCTAATACCTTGTTTTTATAATTTTGATGTACAGTGCACTCATTGGCTACTAAGAATCTTGTTCCCACTTGTATTCCTGACGCTCCAAGCATAAAAGCAGCTGCTGCACCTCTTCCGTCTCCTATACCACCTGCAGCAATTACAGGTATCTTTACTGCATCAACTACCTGAGGAACTAAAGCCATTGTAGTTAACTCCCCAACATGTCCCCCAGACTCACAACCCTCAGCAATTATAGCATCTACCTCATACTTCTCCATTCTTTTAGCGAGGGCCACAGATGCTACTACAGGTATAACTTTTATATCATGTTTCTTCCACATATCTAAGTATTTCCCTGGACTGCCAGCACCAGTTGTAACAACTTTAACGCCCTCTTCACAAACCATCTTTGCTACAGCCTCAGCTGTTTCTCCTAAAAGCATTATATTTACCCCAAAAGGTTTATCAGTCATTTTTTTTGCTTTTCTTATTTCTTCTCTTATCCAGTCTATAGGAGCATTTCCAGTAATTATACCAAGTCCCCCAGCATTTGAAACTGCGGCTGCTAAAGAACTATCCGCTATCCAAGCCATTCCTCCTTGTATTATAGGATATTTTATACCAAGCATCTGAGCAAATTTGGAATTAATCATAATACTTCCTCCCAGTTCTATTATTTAATTAATAATTATTCATTTATATTTTGTTCTACAAATTTTACTGCCTGTTCAACAGTTTTAATTGATTCAGCATCTTCTATTTGGATTCCAAATTCTTCTTCTATCTCTATGATTATCTGAAACAAGTCCAAAGAATCCACTCCAAGATCTTCAAAAGAAGTATCTGCTGTTATTTCTTTTTCACTTAATCCCAAGTGATCACACATTATTCTTCTTATCTTTTCCAATACCATATTACCCCTCCAAAATCTATACCTTATTTTGTTACCATTGAATCATAAGCCCACCATAAGTAAGCCCACCACCAAATCCTATTAAGAGAATTTTATCCCCCTTGTTGATTAGTCCTTTTTCATTCATCTCATCTAGAGCAATACCAACACTTGCACCAGATGTGTTGCCATATTTATTAAGATTTAAATAAAACCTATCTTCACTTATACCCAGTTTTTTAGCTGCTAATTCTATTATTCTATAGTTAGCTTGGTGTGGAACAATATATTTTATATCTTCTAAAGAACAACTAGCATGTTCTAAGAGTTTTTCTGTGCATTGTATTATAGATCTTACTCCGAATTTGAATACTTCTCTACCATCCATTTTAATCTTATTGTTTAGATCTATTGTCTCATCTTCCTCTTTTATATATGGGTTATCTACAGGAGCAGCCTCACAAGTTAGAGTATACCCCTTGCTTCCTTCTGAGCCGCTATAAACGGCTAATATGCCTTCTCTATCCTGGGAATTCTTAAGCATAACTGCACTAGCTCCATCTCCAAAAAGTACACAGGTATTTCTATCTTTCCAGTTAACTATTTTAGAGAGAGTTTCAGCTCCAATTACTAACGCCGTCTTAGCAATACCTGTTCTTATAAACTGTGTAGCAATATTTAGTCCATAAACAAGTCCTGCACAAGCCGCCGATATATCAAAACAAGTTGCATTTACAGCATTAATTTTACTTTGAACCATACATGCAACAGACGGTGTAAAACAGTCCGGTGTAATAGTTGCCACAATAATTAAATCAATATCTTCTGCCACTACACCTGAATTTTCTAAAGCTTTCACTACAGCCTTTGTAGCCATATTTGATGTGTCTTCACCCTCTGATATTCTTCTTTCCTTAATTCCAGTTCTACTGCTTATCCATTCATCACTAGTATCTACAATACGTGATAAATCTTCATTAGTTATAGCTCTTGGTGGTACATAGCTTCCTGTACCTATAACTTGTACCTTATTCATTTTATTTCTCCTTTAAAGTAGTTTTAAGATTATACTTATACTTAAAGAAATCGTTAACCTTTTCCAAGGATTTAACTAAAACCTCTTCTTCCTCTTCACTAAGACCCTCTATTGTAGCTTTAACCATATCCTTATGAAATTTTTCATGAACTCTATAGGCAAGCTTTCCCTTCTTAGTTAAACGTATATAAACAATTCTTCTATCTGTTTCACTTCTTCTCCTCTCAACATAACATTTTCTAACCAAGTGACCTATAGCAGTAGTTAGAGTTCCTAAGGTTATGTCAAGTTGGCAAGCAACTTCTGTCATAGTTCTTGGTTTGTACATACCTATGGCTGCAATTGTGTGAATTTCTGTAACAGATAAATCGTTGAAAGAACCAGACTGAAGAGCTTTTTGTTCTATTTCTAATATGTCATTAAAAGTATCTACTAGTAGTTCATTCAAGACGTTTATACTTTTACTCAAAGAAACCATCACCACTTTATAAATAATTTACGAAAATCCCTTTCACTTTTATAAGTCTAGGAATTTTTATTTAATTAAAAGTTAGTCTAAAAACTTTTTTCAACATCATCAACTAGTTCTTTAATTAGCTGTTTTACTGTAGTTATTTTATTTATCCTATAAGCACTGCTGCCTGAGAATATAAGTCCTTCTTCTATATTACCTTTAACAGCCTCAATTAAAGCCTTAGAGATACAATATGGTGTATACTTAGGGTCACATTTTTTTAGACAGTTATAGCACTTTTTAGGAGCTATCCTATCTACTTCTACTTCCTTTATAAATTTGTTTCTTATAGCTCTCCCAGGCATCCCCACAGGACTCTGTATAATATTAATATCTTCTTCTTTGGAGTTTACATAGGCCATTTTATACTTATACCCTGCATCACATTCCTCGGTAGCCACAAATCGTGTAGCCATTTGCACTCCAGCTGCACCTAACTTTAGGAATTTTACAATATCTTCCCCTGTATAAACCCCACCTGCAGCTATTACAGGAATATGTTTTCCATATTCTTTTTCAAAAGGCTGCAGTGCATTTATAACTTTAGGTATAATTTCTTCTAGAGTTAACTGTTTTTCACTTAATTCAGTTAAATGAAATCCTAGGTGTCCTCCTGCCTCAGGCCCCTCAACTATAACGGCATCAGGAATTCTGTTATATTTTTTAGTCCACTGCTTAGTTATTACAGAAGCTGCTTTTCCTGATGAAACTATAGGAATTATTTTAACATTGCTTCCTTCTACCAATTTAGGTAGTGAAGATGGAAGCCCAGCTCCTGAAATAATTATATCTATATTCTCTTCTACACAAGCTCTTACCATATCTTCATAATTATTTATAGCAACCATAAGATTAACCCCTAAAATTCCTCTGGGGCTTATTTCTCGTGCTTTTCTAATTTCACTTTTTAAAGCTCTTACATTAGCCTCTTTAGTATTAGTTTCAAAATCTGGCTCTCTATATCCTATTTGAACTCCAGATATTACACCAATACCCCCTTCATTTGCTACTGCAGAGGAAAGTTTATAGCCTGATACCCCAACACCCATTCCGCCCTGTATAATAGGTACTTCAGCTTTCAACTCACCAATAATTAATGGAGGTAATTTCATGTAATCGTCCCCTTTAAGATTATTTTTATTATCAAATATTTTGATAGTCAAAGTATATCCTAAAATATTTTTCCTGTCAATAAATATTACCACAAATAAACATATATGTAAATATATTTACATCTTATATTATGTTAACTTTCTTTATATTCCTAAAATATAAATAACCTTATAATTATATTAATCTTATAAGGTTATTTATTATATATATGTTTATTATTTTTAACATTCTTAAAGTAATTTATCATATTGTTAACTATTATTTTAAATAATTTAATGGATTCTGTGGTGTACCGTCAACTCTAACCTCAAAATGAACGTGGGGTCCTGTGCTTCTCCCAGTACTTCCTACTTCACCTATTTTTTCTCCGCGTTTTACATACTGTCCTACCTTTACATCTATACTGCTGCAATGAGCATATAATGTTTGCACTCCTTCACCATGATCTATTTTAATTACATTACCATATCCATCTTCCCATTCTGTGCATGACACTTTTCCGTCCATTGCAGCAAATATAGATTGCCCCATTGAAGATCCTATATCTATACCATTATGCATTTTTCCCCATCTTATACCAAAGGGTGACGTTATAATACCTATAGCTGGAGAAAACATAAAATTGGTAATAGCAGCGGATCTAGAAAGCTTTTGGTTATATTTTTGATTCACTTCATTGTCATTATAGAAAGATATAAGTATATTTTTCGGATTTCCTCCATTTTTTATTGCTTCATTTATTGTATTTATTTCATTAATTTTAAAATAATCTTTTACATAGGTTATATGACTCTTTAGTCTATATTCTGTATTTTTATTATTTTTTTCATAATCCTTTTTTATAGAATCTAAAACTTTCTTCATTTCATCTTCATTGGCTAATACAGCTATCTTTTTTCCGTCTGATTTCATCAAAGCTCCTAAAACAACAGTATTACTATTGTTTATTATAATTGACTTAAGTGAATTTTCATTATTTAAATACTTGTTTTTAATTACTACATTATTAAACATAATATTATCTTTTAATATTATGTTTCCAAATCTTTTTTGCAAATCAATTTCGATTGAACTTTTTGCTTTATAGAAATCTTCTTTATTTTTAACATAAGCTAAAGGCTTTCCATTAATATATACTTCATAAGCACTGTACTTATTAAAGTATATGTACTGACCCAATACAAAAATAGTAATACCTAGAGTAAAATAAGTCAGCATCCATTTAGCCCTATTACTAACTGTCAAAGTAATCCATCCTTTCGTTACTCGCTTTTTGTCAATACCTTTCATTATGTCCTAGTTTGGAAAATTTATAACAATTTTGAAAGTATTTTTTACATTGTTATAGTATTTTTATTTTGTTATAATTATTTAATAGAAATACATTTAAAAGTATTTTAAAAAATTAAGGTGGTTATGTAAAATATGGGTACTTTTGTATTTAAAAGTAGAGGTTCAAATTATACTCCTGTAAGTAATATTTTTATAGATAAATTCATGCCAAAAGCCCGAGGAGAATTCGTGAAAGTGTATCTTCTAGGGCTAAAATATTGCACTTCTGGTGAACTAGGAGTTAACTCGCAGATAATGGCTAGTGCACTGCATCTTCTAGAAACAGATGTAGTAAATGCATGGAATTACTGGAATGATGAAAATGTAATAAAAATGATTCCTATAGATAATATGGGTAACTATAATATCGAATTCTTAGAATTACAAGATGCTCCTGATAGCAATGAAGAAGATATAAACTTGCTTAAAGAGCTAGATAACAATTCTACTAAGGATATGCTTCAAGATATAGAGAAACTTTTAGGCAGACCTTTATCATCTAAAGAAATGACTATGTACATAAGTTGGCTTAAGGATTTTAGTTTTTCACCAGAACTTATTCTTATCCTAATCCAATACTGTGCTTCAAAAGGTAAAACTGATCATAGATATATAGAAAAATTAGCTATAGCATGGTTCGACAGCAAAATTAAAACTATAGAAGATGCCCAAAGTTTTATAAAGAGACATGAAGACAAATGGATAAAGATAAGAAAAATATTAAACTACTTAGGGATTAAAGATGCTGAAATAATGAAACCCCAAGAAGATATGCTTTTAAAATGGATTAATACATATAAATTTCCTATTGATGTTATACTTAAGGCATGCGATGTATGCTTTCAGAGAATTAATAAAGCTGATTTTAAATATATAGATGGAATACTTGGAAGTTGGTATAAAGATAACATAAAAACTATACAAGATATAGAGCTTAAGGATAACAAAAGAACTAACTATGGCAATAATTTTAACGTTAAGTCTAATAACTCTAACAACACAAAGTCAACAAACAGCACATTTAATAATTTTAAACAGAGAGAGTATGACTTTAAAGACTTAGAAAAAAAATTATTAGGATGGGATAGTAATGATTAGAGATTATCACACTAACATAATGAAAATATATGAGAATATAAGGGATTCGGAACAAAAAATTCTCAAAGAAAAAAGAGAAAGTATTAAAGAAAAACTACCAGAGGTTTTAGAAATAGAGAGAGAAATAGGCAGACTTTGCGTGAGACTCTCTATAGATATATTAAATAACATAGATAATAGGGATGAATATCTTAAATTACTAAAGGAAAGAATCACAGATCTTAGAATAAAAAAATCTGAGCTTTTAGTAAGCAATAATTATCCACTGGATTATCTTGAAACACAATATAGATGCAATAAATGTAACGATACTGGTTATATAGGTAATAAAAAGTGTATCTGCTATAAGCAAAAGCTGGTAGAACTTTACTACGAAAACTCAGACTTAAAAAATATACTTAAGAAAAATAACTTTGAAAATTTCAATCTTGAGCTTTATCCATCTCGCAGAAGTGCTAATGAACCTATTAGTCCTCGAAAAAATATTGAAGAAATAATGTCAAAAGCTTGGTATTTTATTGATAACTTTTCCTCTATTGACGAAAACCTTCTGTTTTTTGGGAATCCAGGCACAGGAAAGACTTTTTTGTCTAATTGTATTGCTAAGGAACTTTTAGATAGTGGTTATTTAGTTGTGTATAGAACTTCCGAAGGCTTAATTCAAGACCTTAAGTCTATAAGATTTAAGAATGATGATCAGTTAGAAGATCTCCTTATAAATTGTGATTTACTTATAATTGATGATTTAGGTTCTGAACAGATTACAGATTTTTCAAAGACAGAACTTTTTAATCTATTAAATAGAAGACTATTAAAAGGAAAGAAAATGTTAGTATCTACAAATTATGATTTAGAAGAACTTTTAAAAATATATTCAGAAAGAATTTCATCTAGATTATTAGGAGAGTTTATCTTATGTAAATTTTTTGGTGAAGATATACGAATAAAACAAAATATTAAAGCTAAAAAGCTTTAATATGAGTAAAAATTAAGAGTTATGCACTTTAATGTATAACTCTTAATTTTTTTAAAAATCTCAAATAAAAATAAAGGATTTCAAAACTTCATAAGTTTGAAATCCTTTATAAACTGGTGCTGGCAGCAGGAATCGAACCCGCGACCTACTGATTACAAGTCAGTTGCTCTACCTGCTGAGCTATACCAGCAAATTTATGGCGACCCAGAAGGGACTCGAACCCTCGACCTCCGGCGTGACAGGCCGGCACTCTAACCAACTGAGCCAC